>NZ_JBFBBA010000009.1:0-210155 GCF_040682455.1 Streptomyces sp. NPDC051183 | reverse complement strand
CGGGGTGGTGCTGGCCATGCTGAAGGGATCTCCTGTCTCGCCCATCCAGACTAACCCGGCAAACCGGGTGTCTCAGCCGAGACTGTCAGAGAGGGGAGGGCGAGGATTCCAGTCATGGCGGTCAGGTTAGAGCGAGGGATGGCGGGCGTCACCGGATTTCGACGTAAGGCCGGGCCTGGGCTTAGGGTTCCCGTCACGGCCTGGTGGTGCTGGATGTGCTGGATGAAGGTGCACGGTGCTGGATCGGTGCTGGATGAGGGCTCCGGAAATCGCGTTTCCGCAGGTCACAGCTCTGTGCTGAATGTTCCGCTTCAACGTGTAACCGTCTGGCTACCGCATGTTAGATAGTTTCGTCAAACATGCAGGTCAGAAGGGGTTGGACTCTGGCGAGTCCGACCCCTTCTGCATTCCCGTGCTGACTTTTCAGCTGCTTCGGGGTGGCGTGAGCTTGTCGAGGTCCAGGCTGATCTCGAAGGGCACCGGGCGCTGAAGGGTGCCCCGGAAGATCCCGGCGGGTGCGTAGGCGCCGGTGGGTTCGTCGAGCTCGTAGACGTGGACGACGGGTGCCCCGTCTTCGTCCTCGATGCACCAGTAGTGCGGGATGCCGGCCTCCGCGTACTTGCGGAGCTTGACTGTGCGATCGCGATGGGCGGACTCGGGGGAGACGACTTCGATGACGAGCTGGACGTCCTCTGGCGCGAACCAGGTGCGGTCACCGTCGAAGTCGGCCGTCGTCACCAGCAGGTCCGGTTCGGGACGGTTGCGCGGGTCGAGTTTGATGGTCATCTCGCGGCCGACTCTGGTGTCGGCGGGCACCTGTTCCATGAGGGCGACCGTGAGCATGGTGACGAGGTGGCCGTGCCACCACCTCTGGGGCGACATCATGAAGACGAGGGCTCCGTCGATCAGCTCGGTGTGGCGGGGTGCCTCGGGGAGGCTGTCCAGGTCCTCCGCGAACCAGCCTTCCGCGCGCGGCGGGCGCATCCAGTCGGGCAGTGCGGTCATGGCTTCACGGTAGCGGCCCGCGCCTCAGGCCGGAGAGCCAACGAACCCGGTCCGGTGGCTTTCGGCAACTTGCCGCGCCATGCCCGGCCACGCGCCTGGCATCCGGCCATGAGTGACTCATCGGGAGCAGTCCCGCTCCGTCACGGTCTCGTCTCGGGTGGAGGGCACCGGCGAAATCCGTTCTGATTCTGTGCTGACTTGGACCCCTCCGAATGTTCCGCCTCAACGTGTGGTCGCGTCGAACGTGCAGGTCGGAAGGGGTCGGACTCCGGCGAGTCCGCCCCCTTCCGCCTTCCCGTGCTGACCTGGCCGGGTCAGGCGTGGGGGACCGCCGTGGCGAGGACCACCTCGAATTCCTCCAGGCTGCGGGTGGTCGCGCGGGCCGTGGCCGTGGCCTCTCCGCGGACCGCCGCGACGGCGCGACGGGATGCCACGAGTGCGTCGTGGTCGGTGTAGAGCGCGCCGACAGCGGCTCTGCCCCGGTCACGGTCGATGAGCAGGGAGATGCCGGCCATGCCGGGGATCTTCTGGACCTTGGGCAGTGAGGTGTCGCGGAACGTGTCCACCAGCAGGTCGATGTCGGACGGCTCGACGTCCATGCGGACCAGCCGGAACCCCGCCCCGGGCCCGAGTTCCTCCGCGCGCCGGGCGACCGCCGCCTCCCAGTTGTCGACCGTCACGGTCTGCGCGAAGGGCGCCATCATCTCCGCCCGCCGCTTGCGCAGGTTCTCGTAGCTGGCCTGCCGGGAGGCCTCGTCCTCCCACCACGATCCCACCAGGAGCTTGCCGAGCTCGCGGTCGGCGAACAGCCCCATCCCGCGAAACCCCGGCTGCGTCGACAGCAGCGCCCGGCCGTCGGTCCGGAGGGCCTCGACGACCCCGTCGAGCTCGGCCGGATCACCCGTTGCGTAGATGCTGCGAACGTACATAGCGTCCTTTCCTGCCTTCCGATGGCCCCGCGCGGGCTCGTGTTTCCCACTCCATGTGATGGCCGGGCCGGATGGAGGTCAACGTGGCAGGGGCATTCAGGTGAAGAGGCGGACGGTCTTGATCGTGAGGCCGCCCGGGCGGTCCCGGTGACCCTCAACCGGCTTTGTCTGCACGTTGCTTGACCGTACGTCCGTCGGGGCCGGGCGGGGGTTGGCGAGATCGCGGCGTCGGGTGTCCCGAAGGCGTGAAGGGGAGTGCCGCCGCGAGGACGAACGCAACGGTCCTGATATCCGGGGCCGGGGTCGCCGGTGCCGCGCCGGCCCACTGGCTGCGCGAGTACGGGTTCCGGCCGACCGTCGTGGAGCGGGCCCGCGAGATCCGGGACGGCGGGTAGAAGGTCGACATCCGGGGAGCGGTGCTGGAGGTCGTCACGCGCATGGGGCTGCGGGAGGAGATCCGCGCCCGGCGTACGGACGTGGGCGGCGGGTCGATCGTCAACGGCGCCGGCAAGCGGGTGGCCGCATGGACGGGGACACCTTCGGCGGGCGGCAGGACGAGGGCGCCGAGAGGTGGAGTACCTCTTCGACGACGCCGTCGCCGACACCGCCGACACCGCCGACCGGGTGACGGTGACCTTCGAGAGCGGCCTCGTACGACTCGCTCAGCCAGGTCCGTATGGACCGCTGGTCGGCCGGCCGGGAGGCGCTGCTCGGCGACGCCGACCACTGCGCCTCGCCGGCGTCCGGGCAGGGTACGAGTCTCGCGCTGGTCGGCGCGTACGTCATGGCCGGCGAGCTGGCGGCGGCGCGCGGTGACCACCGCGCCGGACTGGCCGCCTACGAGCGGGAGATGAGGTGCCGGGCAGCGCCATGACCCCCGGGCCCTGGGCCAGCACCCAGGCGATGGCCAGCTGCGGCACGCTGATCCCCAGGCGGGCCGCGATCCTGCCGGTGGTCTCGGTGATGGCCCGGTTTGCGGCGATGGCCTCCGGCTGGAACCGGGGGATCCCGCGTCGGGCGTCGACGCGCGGCAGGTCCTCGACCGTGGTGATCCGGCCGGAGAGGAAGCCGCGGCCCAGCGGGGCGAAGGCGATGAAGGTGATGCCCTGCTCCGCGCAGTACGGGACGACGTCCCCGGTGGCGTCCGGGCTCCACAGGGAGAGCTCGGACTGGACCGAGGCCACGGGGTGGATCGCGTGGGCGCGGGAGATCTCGTCGACGGAGGCCTCGGAGAGGCCGATCGCCTTGGTCAGGCCCGCCTCGACGAGCTCGGCCATGGCGCCCCAGCTCTCCTCCACGGGGACGGCCGGGTCGACGCGGTGGAGCTGGTACAGGTCCACCTGGTCGGTACCGAGCCGCAGCAGGCTCGCCTCGCACGCGGCGCGCAAGTGCTCGGGGCGGCCGTTGCGGTGGGTGCGGCGGGCCCCGTCGACGATGAGGCCGCCCTTGGTGGCGAGCACGACCTCGTCGCGGCGGTCCCGCAGCGCCTTCCCGACGAGCCGCTCGTTCGTGAACGGGCCGTACTGGTCGGCGGTGTCGAAGAAGCGGACGCCCATGTCGATGGCCCGGTGGATCACGCCCACCGAGGTCGCGTCGTCCCATCCCTCCTGGTCATAGCCCCAGGACATGCCCATGCAGCCCAGTCCCACCCGACCCACGGAAGGTCCTTCGGTTCCCAAAGTGAGGGTGTGCACGGTGGCCTCCAAGGGGCTTGCTGCTAGCGGTAGATGCGGATTCACGTCGGATCGAAGGTTATCGCAGATGTCTGACACTACTGCGCGTCCTGCCATGCGTCGCATCCAATGTGACCTGTGATGATGCCCTCAGCCGGTTAACGGTGCGTGTCGTTCAAATGATTGGTCAAACCCCCTTGACGGTGGGGTTGATGGCACATAGCGTCCTGCCTCGTGCCAGGACCCTGACACTCGTCCGGGGTCGAACGTTCGTCGTGGCACCGCCCGTGCAGCGCCGCCGGGCCGCCGAGGATCCGACCGGCCGATACGGCCGCGAACAGGACCTGTCTTCCGGGTGAGGGCCGCCGTACGGGCGGGCCGTCGCCCCTCATGCTCCGGGTGGTGTCAGGGTGGGGATCGATCGCTTCGAGTCGAACGCAAGTGTCATTTCCGAGGAGGTCGCCCCGGAGGCGACCGCCCCGGGCACGGAGACTGAGTCCCCGGAACCCGCCGTCACCACCGAACACAGCTCCCGGAGTACCGCATGAACGACCAGGCCCGGCGCACGGCCTTCTTCGACGTCGACGAGACCCTCATCACCGTCAAGAGCATGTTCCGCTTCCTGCGCTTCCACCTGCGGGCCCAGGGCGCGCCCGACTTCGCGTACGAGGAGGCCGCCGCGAACCTGCGCCGGCGCGCCGCCGAGGGCATACCGCGCGAGGTGACCAACCGCGAGTACTACGGCCTGTACGCGGGCTGCTCCGTCGAGGAGGTCGCCCGGGAGGGCCGCGCCTGGTTCGCGCAGGAACTGGCGGCCGGCGGACTGTTCCACCCGCCCGTGCTCGACGCCCTGCGCGAGCACCGGCGCGCGGGCGACCGTACGGTGCTCGTCTCCGGCTCCTTCCCCGCCTGCCTCGACCCGGTGGCCGCCCACATCGGCGCGGACGTGGTGCTGTGCTCCCGGCCCGAGATCAAGGACGGCCGCTACACCGGCGAGTTGACGGTCGCCGTCATCGGCGACGCCAAGGCCGTCGCGGCCGAGGCCGACATGCGCGCCACCGGCGCCGACCCCGCGCACTGCCACGCGTACGGCGACCACGCCTCCGACCTCCCGCTGCTGACCGCCGTCGGCCACCCGCACGTCATCGGCGACGACCCCGTCCTCGCGGAGCGCGGCGCCGACAGCGGCTGGCACCGGATGAAGGGCATCGCCGGCCACCCCCCGGCGACGGCCACGGCCCGCCCGACCACCGGCGTTGCCGTGCCTGCCGTGCCTGCCGTGCCTGCCGCCGCTGCCGCCCCGGCAGGCGACCCGCTCGGCGAACTCGCCCGCCGCAGCGGCCTGCCCGGCACCCCGCAGGAGCCCCACTGGCGCACCGGGGCCGAGCTGCTGCTGCGCTACCTGGGCCGCGCGGCCGCCATGGTCGCCGACGGCTACGCCGCCCCCGAGGACATCGACACCGCCATGCGGCTCGGCTGCGGGATGCGCGGCGGCCCGCTGGAACTGCTCGCCTCGATCGGCCCGCACACCGCGCAGGCTGCCTCCGAAGCCCTGGGCCTGCCCGCCGGGGCCTTCGCGCGCCTGGACCGGGCACCCGTGGCCGCGGCCCCGGCGTCGCTCGCCGCGGGGGCCGGGCCCCGTACCGTACGCGAGGTCGGCGTGGTCGGCTCCGGCACCATGGCGACCGGCATCGCGGCCGTGTTCCTGGCCTCCGGCCACCCGGTACGCCTCCTCGCGCGCTCCGAGCAGCGCGCGGAGGCGGCCCGTCTCGCCGTCCACCGGGCCCTGCTGTCCACGCGGATGCCCCGCGACGAGGCCGACCGGGTCCTGGAGGAGTGCGCCACCGTCCTGTCGGCCGATGCGCTCGCCGGCTGCGACCTCGTCGTCGAGGCGATCGCCGAGGACCTCGACGCGAAGCTCGACGTCATGACGCGGCTCGACCGCGCCTGCGGACCGGGCACGATCCTGGCCACGACCACCTCCAGCCTGCCCGTGGCCCGGCTCGCCACGGCCGTGAGCCGCCCGGCCGACGTCATCGGCCTCCACTTCTTCAACCCGGCCCCCGCGATGAACCTCGTCGAGGTCGTCCGGACCGACACCACCGCGGCCGAGGTCATCGCCACCGCCGACGCCCTGTGCCGCAGCCTGGGCCGGACCCCGGTGCACTGCACCGACCGGGCCGGATCCATCGTCAACGCCCTGCTGTTCCCGCTCCTCAACGACGCCGCCCGAGTCGTCGGCGAGGGCCGCGGCACGGTGGAGGAGGTCGACGCGGCCGTCACAGGCGGCTGCGGCTTCCCCCACGGCCCGTTCCGCCTGCTCGACGTGGTCGGCACCGACGTCGCGCTCGCGGTACAGCAGGGGCTGCGGCGCGGCCCGGGCGGCTCGGAGCTCGACGTAGCGCCGCTCCTGGAGGAACTCGTCCGCGACGGGGTCCTCGGGATCAAGGCGCGCCGCAGCGCCCGGCAGCACCTGCGGCCGGCCTGAGCCCGCGACACCCCCCACCCCCTGCTCCTGACTTCCAGCTCGTCCCCCCTCTTCTCCCTCACACCATCGATCTCCCCCGGAGGTGGCCATGCGCGCCGCAACCTTCGCCGAATTCGGCGACCACAACGTCCTGACCGTCGTCCACGACGCCCCCGAGCCCGAGGCCGCGCCCGGCCGCGTGGTCGTCGAGGTCACCCACGCCGGTGTGAACTTCGCCGAAGTGATGTTCCGCCGCGGCCAGTTCCCCGTCGGCCTGCCGCACGTGCCGGGCCTGGAGGCCGTCGGCACCGTCCGCTCCGTGGGCGAGGGCGTGACCGGCCTGCGTCCCGGCCAGCGGGTCGCCGCGCTCACCCTCGACGGCGGCGGCAACGCCGAGTTCGTCTCGGCCCGCGCGGAGCTGACCGTACCGCTGGAGGGCGAGCTCGCCGAGCTGCCGTCCGCCCTGGCGGCGGCCGCCCTGTGCAACGGCGCGACCGCCTGGGGCGTCGTGCACGCCGCGGCCCGCGTCGAGCAGGGCGACACCGTACTCGTCCTGGCCGCGGCCGGGGGCGTCGGCACCGCGGCGGCCCAGCTCGCCGGGCGGCGGGCGCCGCCCGCGTCATCGGCGCCACCAGCTCGCAGGAGAAGGCCGCGCAGGCCCTGGAGTTCGGCTACGACGCGGTCGTCACGTACGACCGGCTGGAGGAGGAGGTCCGGCGGCTGACCGACGGCGCCGGGGTCGACGTCGTCCTCGACTCCATCGGCGGCGACACCCGCGGCACGGCCAACGGGCTGCTCGCGACGCTCGGCCGGCACGTCGTGTTCGGCGACGCGGCCGCCCAGGACACCTCCTACCGGGCCAACCACGTCTGGTTCACCGGCACCGCCCTGGTGGGCTACAACCTCGGCGGCCTGGCCAACAGCCGCCCGGCGGTCCTCGGCGACCACCTGCGCAGCGCCCTGCGCGCGGTGGCCGACGGCTCGGTCCGCATCGAGGTCACCGAACTGCCGCTCGCGGACGTGGCCAAGGCCCACGAGCTGCTGGAGTCCCGCGCCTCCGTCGGCAAGTACGTCGTCACCGTCGACGGCCGGTGACGTGACGTGCTGGTCCTCGGATTCCCGGCAGGCTCCTTCGGTACGAACTGCTACGTGCTGGCGGCGGGCCCCGACGGCCCGTGCGTCGTCGTGGACCCCGGGCAGGACGCGACCGCTGCGGTACGCGCCGCCCTGGGGCAGCACGGTCTCCAACTGGAGGCGGTCCTGCTGACCCACGGGCACATGGACCACACCTGGTCCGTGGCGCCGCTGTGCGAGGAGCTCGGCGTGCCCGCGTACATCCACCCCCTGGACCGGGAGATGCTGGTCCGCCCCGAGGCGGGGCTGCCCGCGGACTTCCCCGCCGCGGTGCTGCGGGGCTTCCCGCGCTCGGAGCCCGAGCTGGTGCGCCCGCTGCCCGACGAGGGGGTGTTCAGCCTCGCGGGCCTGGACATCGAGGTGCACCACGCCCCGGGCCACACCCCGGGATCGGTGGCGTACTCGCTGGAGTCCGGCGAGGACTCGCTGCTGCTGACCGGGGACAGCCTGCTCGCGGACGGCCTCGGCCGGACGTTCCCGCCGGTCGGGGACCCGGACGTACTGGCCGGCTCGATGTCCGGGGTCTGCGGCCCGCGGCGGGACCGGACGACGGTGCTGCCGGGTCACGGGGGCACGACCACGGTGGGCGCGGTGCGCGGGTTCCTCCCGCTTCCCTGAGCAGGGCTGCCGGGGCGCTGGGCCGGGGTCCGGGAAATCAGTCCGGCCCCGGCCCTTGGCGGGGCGGGGCCGGAATCCTGAATCTCTACCGGAAGGTTACGGGGTTTCCTCTTCCGTGAGAGCGGTGATGCACCGCTCCAGAAGGTTCCGCAATTGCTTCTGCTCATCGGCCGACAAGGCATTGGAGAGCTTCGCTTCCACCTTGCGGGCGACGGTGTCGGCTTTCTTGACGAGAGCGCGTCCGGCCGGCGTCAACTTGGTGACGAGCACCTTTTGATGAAGATCGGAAGTCTGTCGCTCGATCAAGCGCTTCGACTCGAGATTGGCCAGCACGGTGGCCATGCTCTGCGGTGTCACCAGGCAGACGCGCGCCAGCTGGGCACCTGACATGCCCGGCGAATAGGAGAGCGCCATCAGTGCCGCATACTGTGGAACTGTCAGGCCGAGATCACGGAGAACTCTGCTCTTCTCTCCGATCAATGCCTGTTCGGCACGCTTGATGACGTGTCCTACTCGAGCAGCCACTTCCTGTTCGAATTCGGCCACTCTGGACGACCGGCTCATGCCGCTCCTTTATTTACAGAGACGGGTAATCCCCCCGCTGAGGCGCATATGAATGTGCCGAGCTGAGCCTCATGCCAACGCTACCATGCATCTCATAGAGGGCAATATCCTGTCCAGTGACAGGGTTCTGTTAACTCGGTGGGAGGCGCCCCCGGTCGAGGAATCCGACGCCGATACGATCTGCCGATGAACCAGGACCCGACCGAGTCGACCGCCGAGCGAGTCCGCGCCTTCCACCGCGCCTTCGGACTCGGCTGCCCCGCCGTCCCCACGCAGCCCTCGCCCGAACTGGCCCTGCACCGGCAGGACCTGCTCCACGAAGAGGTCGCGGAGCTCGCCGAGGCGACGGCCGCGGGGGAACTCGCCCACATCGCCCACGAGTTGGCCGACGTGGTGTACATCGCCTACGGCACCGCCGCGGCGTACGGCATCGACCTCGACGCGGTGATCGCCGAGGTCCACCGCGCCAACATGAGCAAGCTGGGGCCGGACGGCCGCCCCGAGTTCCGCGCCGACGGCAAGGTACTCAAGGGCGACTCGTACGTCCCGCCGGACGTCGCCTCGGTCCTCGGCGGGAGCCGGCCGGCCCCGTGACCTAGAGGCCGTGGACCGCGGCGACCGTGAAGGCGGTCGGAGCCCCGGTGCCGGGAGGCATCGGGCCGCCCTCGCGGTCGAACTGGGAGCGGACCACCAGGGTGCGGCCCGGGGTGCGCACGAGCGTGGTCGGGATCTGGAGCGAGGGGTCCGTGATCGTACGGATCAGCCGGGCGCGGGTCCCGTCCCCGGAGAGCCGCCAGCTCGACACGGTGTTGACCGTGTTCAGGGCCACGCGCAAGGTGCCGTCGGGAGCCAGGTCCAGACCGTCGGCGTGGACGAGCCGGGCCCCGGGGCCGCCTCCGGCCCGGCCGCCGGGACCGGCTTCGAGGGCGACGCGGGTGATCGCGCCCGTGCCGAGGTCGATGCGGTGCAGGTCGCCCGCCGTCATGTCCACCGTCAGCAGGTACCGGCCGGCCCGGTCCGAGGTGATCCCGTTGAGGCTGAAGCCGCCCGCCGGGGACGGGGTGAGGTGCCCGCTCAGGTCGTACGCGGGGAGCAGCGGCCCGGAGCCGGCCGCGAGGAGGTCGGGGGTGACGCGGTAGACCACGGCGCGGACGCTGTCCGTCAGGTACGCCGTGCCGTCGGGGGTGATGGTCAGGTCGTTGACGAAGAACGGCGAGTCCCCGGTCACCTCGAAGCGGGCCAGCCGGGCGCCGGACGCCTGGTCGTAGACGGAGACCCCCGAGGTGGAGTCGATCACCCACAGCCGGCCGCGGGCGTCGATGCGCAGGCCGTTCGCCGTGCGCCTGCCGTCGGTGCCGGACGGCAGGAAGACCTCGGCCGTGGTCCGGCCCGGGCGGGCCCGGTAGATCGTGCCGTCCGTGTACGAGCCGACGTACACGGTGCGGGTGCGGGGGTCGGCGGCTATGCCCTCCGGGAAGACCTTCGCGCCGGGCAGGGTGAACGCCGTCGTGATGCGGGCGTCCGCGGCCCGGGCGGCGGGCGCCGCGCCGAGCGTGAGGGTTGCGGCCAGGGTCAGGGTCAGGAAGGTGGCGGGCAGGGCGGCGGGCGGTGCGGCGGGCAGGAGCTTCACGTCGGACGTCCCCTTCCAGGTAGGTGACTACGAATGTAAGTTAGAGCTCTAATTCGTACAAGGGCCCCGTAGGATGCCGCAATGACCTCCATGCCCGTCGAGGAGCGCATCGGCTCCCACATCAAGCGCGCTGAACAGGCGCTCCTCGCGGCCAAGAACGCCGCCGTGAAGTCGGCCGCGGTAACGGTTCCGCAGTACACCGCGCTGCTCTGGCTCTCCGAGAAGCCCGGCATCTCCGCGGCCGGGCTCGCCCGCCTGTGCGGGGTGACGCCGCCGACGATGAACACCGTGCTGAAGAACCTCCAGGAGCGCGGGCTCATCGAGCGGACCCCGCACGAGCTGCACGGCAACGTGCTGGAGACCCGGCTCACGGACGAGGGGCGCGCCGTGATGGAAGTGGCGGACGCGGGGGCCGTGGCCGTGGAGCGGTCGCTCGCGCAGGAGTTCACGGGGGAGGAGCGGGAGCTGCTCGTCCGGCTGCTGGGCCGGTGCGTGGAGCGGCTCGACGCGCGGACGTGAGTCCGGAGCCGGTCCCCGCGTATGACATATGAGATCTTGTTCGGGTTTTTGCCGGGATTGCCCGCCGTGCTGTCCAGCCCGGGGCAGTCGTGACCGTTCGGAGCGAAGTTCGTGAACCAGTACTCGCAGCCCCCGGCCCCGCCCCGGCGCCCCCGGCGCGCGGTGTGGATCAGCGCCGTGGTCGCGCTCGTGCTCCTCATATCCGGCGGGTTCGCCGCCTGGAAGCTGGACTGGTTCTCCGGCAACGGCGAGTCCGTGAGCTTCGGCAAGGCCCCCTCACAGCCGCAGCCGCAGCCCCAGCCGCCGACGGGCCCGGCCACGGGGACGCCGTCCCCCGGCGCCCCGCAGCCCACCCCGGCGCCGAGCGGCGACCCCGACGTGCTCATGCCGTCCGGTCCGAAGTCCGACTTCAAGCAGACGACCAAGCTCGACGACGGCACGGTGATAGCCAAGACCCGCCTCGCGGGTGCGAAGTCCGGCTTCGAGGGTGACGTCTGGGTGTGGGCGCCCAAGGAGTACGACGACCCGAAGTACGCCAAGAGCGCCTTCCCGGTGCTCATCGCGCTCCCCGGCGGCAACGGTTTCCCGGCCAACTACTGGTCCGACCGCAGCCTCGGCCTCCAGAAGGCCATCAGCGAGGGCGTCCGGGCCGGCACCAGCCTGCCGTTCGTCGTGATCATGCCGGTGCTCAACCCCGACAACAAGTACTACTACGACGGCTCGGACATACCCGGTCAGCCGAAGATGGGCACCTGGATCGCCGAGGACGTCCCGGACTTCACCCGGGCCAATTTCCGTACGTACAAATCCCGTGACGGCTGGGCCTTCATGGGGTCCTCCTCCGGCGCCTTCGTCGGCATGAAGACCCTCCTGGAGCACCCGGACAAGTTCAAGGCCGTGATCGCCAGCGGCGGCGAGATCGTCCCGGACTCCCCGCTCTGGAAGGGCCACCAGGCGGAGATGGCGGCGAACAACCCCGAGACGCTGGCGCAGAAGCTGATCGACACCAACGGCCCCGAGGTCTTCATCAACTTCCAGGTCGGTACGAAGGAGTCCGGCAAGGACCGGATGCTGAAGTTCCAGCAGCAGTACGGCAAGGGTCCCGTGAAGACGACCATCCACGACATCCAGAACGGCGAGCACAACGGCTGGCACTACGTGCGCGGCATGAAGGAGAGCTCGCTGGAGTGGGTCAGCAAGGTGCTCAAGGGCCCCAAGCCCGAAACCGGCTGATCAGCGGGGCGCGGGCGGCGGTACGGCGGTCCGCGCGGCGGTGGCCGGGCGGGCGCCCGGCGCCGGCGTGCCCGGTCGTCCGCGTGGTTCGCGCCACGTCCCACCCGTCCCAGGCAACCCATCCGGTCGTTCACACCTCTGTTAAGGATGTAAGGGGGACCAATCGGTCCGGCCCGCGCTCCTCTGACGAGCGCCGGAGAAGGAACGGGACACATTCCGTGCAGCATGACCAGCCGGGCGACGGCAGCGCCACGACCAAGGCCCGCCGTCGACCCAAGCACCTGCGCCTGATTCTGATCAGCGGTGGACTCGCGTTCGCCCTGGCCGCCGGGGGTGCGGCCGCCGTGTACAAGTACGACCTCTTCTCGGACATAGGGGATCCGGTCTCCTTCGGGAAGGTCCAGCAGCAGAAGGCCTCCAAGGCCTCCGACGACACCCGGCCGGGGGTACGCATGCCCTCCGGACCGGCCGCCAAGTTCATCCGCACGCACCGGATGCCGGACGGCACGCAGATCGGCAGGACCACGCTCACGGGCAAGAAGTCCGGCTTCACGGGTGACGTGTGGGTGTGGGTGCCCAAGGAGTACGACGATCCGAAGTACGCCAAGAGCGCCTTCCCGGTCCTGATCTCCCTGCCGGGCGGCCGCGGCTACCCCACGAACTACTGGGGGACCGGCCCCGGCCTCGGCCTCCAGCAGGCCGTGAGCGACGGGGTGAAGGCCGGCACCAGCCTGCCCTTCATCCTCATCATGCCGGTGCACAACGCCGACACCCAGCACCACTTCGACGCCTCGGACATCCCCGGTGAGCCCAGGATGGGCACCTGGATGGCCGAGGACGTCCCGGATTTCACGAAGGCCAATTTCCGGACCTTCACCTCCCGCGACGGCTGGGCCTTCATGGGCTCCTCCGCGGGCGGATTCGGTGCCTTCAAGCACGTCCTGAAGTACCCCGACCGGTTCAAGGCGGCCATCGCGAGCGGGGTCGACATCGTCCCCGACTCCCCTTTGTGGAAGGGGAACACGCAGGCCATGGACGAGAACAACCCCGAGAGGCTCGCCGAGAAGCTGATCAAGGACGGCGGCCCGGACGTCTACATCAACTTCCAGATCGGCACCAAGGAGGGCGGCCGCGACAAGGCCGAGAAGTTCATGAACGACTACGGCAAGGGCCCCGTGCACACCACGCTGCAAGTGATTCAGGATGGTGAGCACAACGGGAAGTCGTACGTGCGTGGCATGAGGGAGGGCTCGCTGGAGTGGATCAGCAAGGTGATGTCGGCGCCGACCCCCGAACCCGTCGTGCGATGAGCCCGGCGGTGAAGGGGGTCGCCTCCGCGGCCGTCGCCGGGGTCGCCGCGGTGCTCGCCGTGGTGTTCCTCAAGACCTCGGCCTCGGGAGACAGGCAGGCGCTCCCCTTCCCCACCGTCGGCGTGCTCATGGCCAACGGCGAGCACTGGTGCACGGCGAGTGTCGTCGACAGCCCCGCGGGCAACGTCGTCGCCACGGCGGCGCACTGCGTGGCCCCGGCGGGCGAGGACGGCCTGCCGGGCGAGGTCGCGCACGACGGCATGGCCATCGGCGAGCTCGCCTTCGCCCCCGCCTTCTCCGGCGAGGGCTCGGGGCGCCGGCCCCTCGGGGTGTGGAAGGTGCGCTCCATCCAGGTGGACGAGCGCTGGACGAAGTGGGGCGAGGACACCGCCGACTTCGCCTTCCTGACCGTGGAGCCGGACGGGGACGGTCGCAGCGTGCAGGCCGCCGTCGGCAGCGGCGAGGCCCCCAGGCCCGACTGGACCTCCGGCTACGAGCGCGACGTGACGGTGGTCGGCTACCCGGAGTCGCAGCACAACCCGGAGAACAAGCCCGTCGCCTGCACCACCCAGTCCCGCCACGACGAGAACGACCCCGACATGCTCTACATCAGCTGCGCGGGGTTCTGGACCGGCACCAGCGGCAGCCCCTGGGTCGCGGACCGGGGCGGCCCGAACCAGCCGGGGCGGCTGATCGGGGTGCTGAGCGGCGGGGACACCGACGTGGACTCGACGGCCGCGCTGTTCGACGAGCGGGCGAAGGCCCTGTACGAGCGGGCCTCGAAGTCCTGAGCCCCCGGCCCGCCCGGCCCCGCGCCCGGCCACAGCACTAGGGCCGGCGCTCGGTGCTCACGATCACGCACACCGCCGCGACGACGATCGCGCCGCCGAGCAGGATCGGCCAGGTCAGCGCCTCGTCGAGGATGAGCCGGCCGAGGACTACGGCGACGACCGGATTGACGTACGCGTACGTGGAGACCAGCGACAGCGGCGCCGCCCGCAGCAGCCACACGTACGCGGTGAAGCCGATGAGCGAGCCGAAGACGACCAGGTACCCCAGCGCCAGCCAGGACGCGGTGGAGAAGCCGCCCGGGTCGAGGCCGTGCTGCTCGCCGCGGCACAGGCCGACGATGATGCCGCCCACCCCGCCCGCGAGCATCTGGTACGCACTGCCGGTGAAGGGGTTGTCCGGGAGGGTCAGCCGCGCCGCGGAGAAGGAGCCGAGCGACCAGAGGGCCGAGGCGCCCACCACCAGCAGTACCCCGCCCAGCCCGACCTCGCCGCTGATGCCCGGAACGGTCAGGACGGCGAGCCCGGCGAGGCCGAGGAGCACCCCGCCGAGCGTGCGCAGCGGCGGCCGGTCCCCGGTGCCGGCCCGCAGCAGCACCAGCCACATCGGCACGGCCGCCACCAGCAGCGCGGCCAGGCCCGAGGGCACCGAGGTCTCGGCGAGTACCACCAGGCCGTTGCCGCCGAGGATCAGCAGCAGCCCGACCAGGACCGCCGAGCCGAGCTGCCGGCGGCTCGCCCTGAGCGCCGCCGGGCCCGCGCGCCAGGCGACGACGGCCGCCAGCAGGAGGCCGGCGGTGATGAAGCGGGCGCCGGCGGACAGGAACGGCGGCATGGTCTCGACGACGATCCGGATGCCGAGGTAGGTCGAGCCCCACAGGACGTAGACGAGGGCGAGGGCGGTCCAGATGCGGGCCGATGAGCGGGACATGATCCGAGCCTAGATCGCTGTGGTCTACATCTTTGGCACGTCTCAGCCCTTGAGCAGGCCGTTGAGGTCGCCGTACGGGAGGGAGCCCGCGAGCGAGCCGTACGTGCCGCCGGAGATCAGTTCCTCGGCGGCGCGGCGGACCACGGCGTACGCGGCTTCGGCGACCCAGGAACCGAGGCTGACGCGGGCCACGCCCAGGGCGCCGAGCTCGGCGACGGTCGGGGCGCCGGGGCCGACGAGGATGTTGAGCGGGGCGTCGATGCCCTTGACGAGCTCGGCGATGGTGGCGGGGTCGGTGACGCCGGGGACGAAGACGCCGGTGGCTCCGGCGTCGAGGTAGGCGGCTGCGCGGGCCAGGGTCTCGTCGAGGCGGGTCTCCTCGGCGCCGAGGCCGAAGAGGTAGGTGTCGATACGGGCGTTGATGTAGAGCGGGATCCCCGCGGCCGAGGCGGCGGCGCGGGCCGCGGCCAGGCGCTCGGCGTGGTCGCCGGGGGCGCGGGTGCCGTCCTCGATGTTGATGCCGACGGCGCCGGCGGCCAGCACCCCGGCCACGGTCTCGCCGACCCCGGCGGGGTCGGCGCCGAAGCCGCCCTCGATGTCGGCGGTGACGGGCACGGAGACGGCCCCGGCCACCCGGCCGACGAGGTCGAGCGCGCGGTCCCGGGCCAGGGCGTCCCCGTCGGGCGCCCCGAGCGACCAGGCGACTCCGGCGCTGGTGGTGGCGACGGCGGGCGCCCCCGCGGCCTCGACGAGACGGGCACTGGCCACGTCCCAGGCATTGGCGAGGGCCAGCGGAGCGGACGGGTCGTGCAGTGCGGCGAACTGGCGGGCAAGGTCAAGGTGACTGGTCATGGGGCCAGTTCACCAGACGTCCGCACCGGTGGGCTGGCGATTTTCCGACGTCTGCCCCGGCCCGGCCGGCGGCCGGGCGCTACGCCAGGCCCGTCTTGGCGCCCGCTCCGCAGAGGGGGACCACCGCCGTGCGGCCCTGCAGCGGGTCCCCGGGAGCGGCGGGGCCCACCGCGGCCCAGCAGGCGGCGGCCGTCGGCTCCACGAACAGGCCCCGGCGGGCCAGGTCGTGCTGGGCCGCGCGCAGCCGGTCGTCCGGAACCGTCAGGAAGGTGCCGCCCGACTTGCGGACCGCCGACAGGATCTGCCGGGCCCGCGGCGGGGCCGGGATCGCGATGCCCTCGGCCAGGGTGGGGAGCGCGGGCGCCGGCTCCGCGTCCTCGGCGCCCGCCGCGAAGGCCGAGGCCAGCGGGGCCACCGCGGCCGACTGGACCGCGATCAGCGCGGGGGGCCTGACCCCGCGCCGGGCCAGCTCCTCCACGGCCAGCGCGGCCCCGAGCAGCAGGGTGCCGTTGCCCACCGGGACGACCAGCGCCTCGGGGAGGTGGCCGCCCAGCGCCTCCCAGATCTCGTACACGTACGTCTTCGTGCCGTGCAGGAAGTACGGGTTGAACACGTGGCTCGCGTAGAACACCCCGGGCAGGTCCGCCGCCGTGCGCGCGGCCCGCGCCGCCGCCTCCCGGCCGCCCGGGACCACCCGGACCGTTGCGCCGTGCGCCCGCATCTGCTCGGTCTTCTTCTCCGAGGTGCCCTCGGGCACAAAGACTTCACAATTCAGCCCGGCCCGCGCGCAGTACGCCGCGAAGGCGGTCCCCGCGTTCCCGCTGCTGTCCGCCACGACCCGTTTCGGGCCCAGCCGCCGGGCCAGTTCCGCGAGCATCACCGCGCCCCGGTCCTTGAACGACAGCGTCGGCATGAGGAAGTCGAGTTTGGCGTGAACCCGCTCCGCGAGCGGCACCAGCGGAGTGTTCCCCTCCGCCAGCGTCACCGAGAACGCCCCCGGCAGCGGCAGCGCGGACCCGTACCGCCACAGCGAGTTGGGGCCGGCGGTCGGCTCCAGGGGGCTGGCCGGATCGGGTGCGAAGTCGAGGTCCCAGGGCCCGCCGCAGACCGGGCAGCACCACGGCGCCGTCCGGGCGTCGGCGCCCGTGCCGTCCTCGGGGCAGACGTAACCGGGGAGTGCGTGCGTCATGTGCGGAGCGCCTTTGCTCGTTCATGGCCGGTGTATGGCACGGATGTTACGCGTCCGTTGTCCTCTTGTCGGGAGCCGAGGGGGTGGGTCAACCTTTCGGAGGCGATGGTCCGTTGGGCCGAATGGTTTGTCATGAGCATGGCCATACCCGTGGCCGTGCGTCGCCGCTCACCCCCCGCAGCGCACCACCTATGAGAAGGACCCCCACATGTCCGTGATGCGTCACACCCGCCGGAAGCTCGCCGGCCTGAGCGCGACCGCCGTCGCGGCCCTCGCGCTCGGCGCGGCCGCCGCGTTGCCCGCCTCGGCGGCCGAGTCCGCCCCGCAGGGCGTCATCGAGAACGCCGGCGCCGCCGGCGCCGTCTCCGGCAGCTACATCGTGACCCTGAACGACTCCGCCGCCCGCTCCACCGCGGACAGCGGCAAGGCCGTGGCCAAGCGGTACGGCGCGAGGATCGACCGGACCTACAGCGCCGCCCTCAACGGCTACTCCGTCGAGGTCTCCGAGGCGCAGGCCAAGAAGCTCGCGGCCGACCCGGCGGTCAAGTCGGTCGTGCAGAACCGGACCTTCACCGTCGACGCCACCCAGCCCAACCCGCCGTCGTGGGGCCTGGACCGCATCGACCAGCGCGCGCTCCCGCTGAACCAGAGCTACACCTACCCGGACAAGGCCGGTGAGGGCGTCACCGCTTACATCATCGACACCGGCGTCCGCAAGACGCACCAGGACTTCGGCGGCCGTGCCGTCGACGGCTACGACGCGATCGACAACGACAACACCGCCCAGGACGGCCACGGCCACGGCACGCACGTCGCCGGCACCGTCGGCGGCGGCGCGTACGGCGTGGCCAAGAAGGTCAAGATCGTCGGTGTCCGCGTGCTCAACAACCAGGGCTCGGGCACGACCGCCCAGGTCGTCGCCGGCATCGACTGGGTCACCCGGAACGCCGTCAAGCCGGCCGTGGCCAACATGTCGCTCGGCGGCGGCGCGGACTCCGCGCTCGACACCGCCGTGCGCAACTCCATAGCCTCCGGCATCACCTACGCGGTCGCGGCGGGCAACGAGTCCACGGACGCCTCGACCAAGTCCCCGGCCCGCGTGGCCGAGGCCATCACCGTCGGCGCCACCACCAACACCGACGCCAAGGCGAGCTACTCCAACTACGGCTCCATCCTGGACATCTTCGCGCCGGGCTCCTCCATCACCTCCTCGTGGGGCACGGGCGACACCGCCACCAACACCATCTCCGGCACCTCGATGGCCTCGCCGCACGTCGCGGGCGCGGCCGCGCTCTACCTCTCGCAGAACCCGGGCAGCACCCCGGCCCAGATCCGCGACGGCCTGGTGGCCGCCTCGACCCCGAACGTGGTGACCAGCCCCGGCACCGGCTCCCCGAACCGCCTGCTGAACGTGGGCGCCGGCGGAACCGTCCCGCCCGGCCCGCGGTTCGAGAACACCGCGGACTACGCGATCAGCGACAACTCCACCGTCGAGTCGCCGATCACCGTCAGCGGGATCTCGGGCAATGCCCCGGCGGCGCTGAGCGTGCCGGTCGACATCAAGCACACCTACACCGGTGACCTGAAGGTCGACCTGATCGCCCCCGACGGCTCGGTCTACAACCTGCACAACCGCTCCGGCGGCAGCGCGGACAACATCATCCGGACCTTCACGGTCAACGCCTCGTCCGAGGCGGCCAACGGCGTCTGGAAGCTCCGCGTCAACGACAACGCGAACATCGACACCGGCAAGATCGACTCCTGGGCGCTGCAGTTCTGACCCGCAGGGCCTGAAGGCGCGATGAACCGATCGACGAAAGCCCGAATCGAAGCATGAACATGGAGCGGGTGGGTTCTGGCTGGGGAGCCGGGGCCCACCCGCTGCTTGCTGACGGCGCAGGCGGCGCCCGGCCCGCCGCGGGTGATGTTCTAGCGCTGCCGGCAGTGCGCGGGGTCGTGCCGCACGGCCCAGGCGTAGCCGCACACCCGGCAGTCGGCCATCGGGCCGCCGAACCTGAAGGCGATCGGGGCCGGCATCCGGTCATGTGGCCAGCGTACGGAGGCAGGGCCCGGAAGCGCGAAATCGTCCCCTCCCAGCCCGAAGGCCGGGAGGGGGCACTGTCGTTCACGTGATGCTGGTCAGGGGCATCCACGATCTGGTCCGGATGGTGGTCGGGGTCGCGTTGCAGCGTTCCCGGGGGTCCCGCTGACCACGGGTCGGACGGACGGGCGGACCGCGGGTCCGGCGGCGAGGATGTCGGCGCCGGGCGGTGTCGAGCCGTCGTTCCGCTGGAGCTTGACCGAGCGGCGAACCGCGGGGGCGACCGACTGGGCGGTCGCCCCCGCTGCGTACTATTCGCGCATTCGTTCGCGCCGTTTGCCGCCGCCATGTCCTCGATGGAGCACCTCACCCCGTGAGCACCCAGCCGCCCCCCTCCTGGCCCGTTCCGCCGCAGCAGCCGCAGGCGTACGGGCAGCCCCCGCTCAACGGGTTCGCGCTGGCCTCCCTGCTCGTCGGGCTGCTGTGCCTGCCGCCGCTGGGTGTGGTCTTCGGCATCGTGGCACTCGTACAGATCGCGAAGAGGCGGGAGCGGGGACGGCCGTTGGCGGTCGCGGGCCTCGCGCTCTCCCTGGTGATGACCGTGGCCCTCGTCTCCGTCACGGACCGGCTCGCGGAGGGCTTCTTCGACCGGGTCAGCGCGCTGGAGCAGTTCGAGAACGTCGAGGGCGACCTGACCGACATCGACGAACTGCGGGTGGGCGACTGCTTCAACGTCCCGGGCGGGGACCTGCTGGATGAGGACCCCTTCGTGTACCGGATCGACTGCGCGCAGGTGCACGACGCGGAGGTCACCTCCTCCGCGCTGCTGACCCAGCCGGGCTATCCGGGCGCGGAGCCGCTGCGCAAGTCCTCCGCGGACGACTGCTGGAAGGCGCAGGACGCGTACGCGATGGACACGTGGGCGCTGCCGGACTACGCGGAGATGTTCTACTTCTCGCCCTCGCGCGCCTCGTGGCGCGACGGCGACCGGCGGCTGCTGTGCGTCATCGGCACGGCCGCGCAGGAGCACAGCGGGAGCCTGCGCAAGGACGCCGGGATGCTGACGCCGGAGCAGGTGGCGTTCCTGCGCGCGGTGAACGACGTCGACCTGGCGATGGGCCGCGTGCCCGACCCGGACGTCGAGGACGCTTTCCCGGAGTACCGGGAGTGGGCGCGGGAGGTCGACCGGGCGCTGGAGGCCGAGGCGCGGGTCCTGGGCGAGGCCGCGCAGCGCCCGGACGTGGCCGCGCAGGCCGGGGCCCGGCTCAAGGAGGTCGAGGCGGCGCGCAAGGAGTGGCAGCGGGCGGCCCGGGAGGTGACGGCCGAGGGGTTCGACCGGGCGTGGAGCCGGGCGCTGGACGCGATGCCGGTGGAGACGGAGAAGGCGCTGCGCGGTGCGTACGGGCTGGCGACCACGGTTCCGGAGTGGCTGGCGGAGTATCCCGGTGACTCGGAGGACCCGGACGGCGGTTCGGGCGGCGACTCGGGCGGGGGGCCGTCGTCCGGCGCGGCTTGAGCGGCTCTGGTGTGACGCGCGGTAACGGGTTTGAGTGACCTGGCTTCATCACTTCGGGTGAAACTCTGGCCCTTGCTTGCTATGCACAACCGTCGGTTGCCAGGGTGTAGCTGTCTGTCAACCTGATGGGAGTGGCCAGTGACTTTCGGTGAGCAGCCGGCCTATCTGCGCGTCGCCGGGGATCTGCGACGGAAGATCGTCGATGGGTCCCTGCCCCCGCACGCCCGGCTCCCCTCGCAGGCCCGGATCCGCGAGGAGTACGGGGTCTCCGACACCGTGGCGCTGGAGGCGCGCAAGGTCCTCATGGCGGAGGGGCTGGTCGAGGGCCGGTCCGGCTCGGGTACATACGTACGCGAGCAGCCGGTGCCCCGGCGGGTCGCCCGCTCCGGGTACCGCACGGGCGGCGCCTCGACCCCCTTCCGCCAGGAGCAGGCGGACGCCGCCGCGCGCGGCACGTGGGAGTCGAGCAGCGAGCAGGCGGCCGCGCCCGCGGAGATCGCGCAGCGGCTCGGCATCGAGCCCGGCGAGCGCGTCATGCGGACGCGGTACGTCTTCCGCGACGCGGGGGAGGCCATGATGCTGTCGACCTCCTGGGAGCCGCTCGCCGTGACCGGCCGGACCCCGGTGATGCTGCCGGAGGAGGGCCCGCTCGGCGGTTCGGGGGTGGTGGACCGGATGGCCGCCATCGACGTGGTCGTGGACAACGTCGTGGAGGAGGTCGGCGCCCGGCCCGGCCTGGCGGAGGAGATCGGCCTTCTCGGCGGGGTCCCGGGCCATGTGGTCCTGGTGATCGGCCGCACCTACTTCGCCTCCGGCCGCGCCGTGGAAACGGCCGACGTGGTGGTCCCCGCGGACCGCTACCGCCTCTCGTACCACCTCCCGGTGCGCTGACGGGGTGCCCCCGGGGGTGCAACCCCCGGTCAGCGCCCTGGAGTGACGGGCCGTCACGTCGCGGGCCCGTGATCGCGATGCCCGCGTCGCGCCGGGGCTGAACCGGCGCGCACGGCCCGCTCGTACGCATGGCCGGATGCGTACGCCTGGGAGGTACCTCTTCGTGAAAAACCGTATCCGCTGTGTAAAGGTCGGGCGTAAGCTCGGGCATATGCGCAATGCGGTTTCCCGGGCAGGTACGTCGGCGGAGGGTGAAACGCGATGAACGACAGCGGTGCCCTGCTCCAGTGGCTTGTCATACGGCAGGACGACAACGGCAACCGCTACCGGGTGGGCCGGTACTCCACCCGGGCCGAGGCCCAGAAGGTCGTCGACAAGCTCGACGACCGAGGACACAAGCAGCTCTACTGGGTCGAGCGGATCGGCCAGACCGCCACTACGAACTGAGCGACGAACTGAGCGACGAACTGAGCGACGACCGAACGTCGCAGCGCTCGCGACGCTGCCACTAGGCTCCGCCCATGACTGTACGAGTGGTCGTGGGCGGAGCCCTTTGTCATGAGGGGCGCCTGCTGGCCGCCCGCCGCAGCGCACCCCCGGAGCTGGCCGGCCGCTGGGAGCTGCCCGGAGGCAAGGCCGAGCCCGGCGAGACCGTACCCGAGGCGCTCGTGCGCGAACTGCGCGAGGAACTCGGCGTGGAGACCGAGGCGCTGGAGCGGATCCCGGGCGAGTGGCCGCTGCGGCCCGGCCTAGTCCTGCACGTGTGGACGGCCCGGCTGCTGTCCGGGGAGCCGGCCCCGCTGGAGGACCACGACGAGCTGCGCTGGCTCGGGCCGCACGAGCTGGACTCCGTCGACTGGCTCGACCAGGACCGCCCGGCCGTCGCCGAGGCCGGGCGCAGGCTGGGCGGCTGACCACCGGGCCCGGGTGGCCGAGTCGGGGTGGCCGGGCCCGAGGCGCTGACCGCGGAGAACGGGCAGCCGCCGAACGCCGGGGCCGCCGACCGCCGCACCCGTGGGGGCCGCACGGCCCGGCGCACGGGGGCGCGTGACGCTCGCGCTGTAGGCCGTATGCGCCTCAGTGCGCCGGTGCGTGGGGGACCGAGTGGTACGACGCCGCGAATATCGGGTATGTCGCTATTAATCCCTATCTCGTCCCCCTCTCGCCTCGGGCGAACCGGACTGGGGTCGCTGCTGGCCCGGGAAGTGATCGGCGTGATCGACACAGACGGTGAATGCGCCGAATGGGCCTTCCCCGCCGAACCGGGTGCGGTCCGCACCGCCCGCCACGCCGTGCGCGGCAAACTCCGCTCCTGGGGCCTGGACTCCGTCGGCGACGTCACCGTCCTGCTGGTCAGCGAGCTGGTCACCAATTCACTCCGTTACGCCTCCGGCCCGATCGGAGTCCGCCTGGTACGGCGGAATCCGGCCGCCGGAGGCCCGTCGGGGGGTCCGGCGCTTCTCGTGGAGGTTTCCGATCCGCTTCCGGATCCGCCCCGCGAGCGCATCGCGATGCCGGACGACGAGGGCGGCCGGGGACTGCACCTCGTGGCCGTCTCGGCGCAGCGCTGGGGGACCCGGCGCGGCAAGTCGGGCAAGACGGTGTGGTTCGAGTTGGCTCTTCCTGGTGAGTAACAAGGTGAAGGGGTGCCACCGATCACACGGCATGGCCGGAAACTAACGGGACCTTTTCGTGATCGTGAGCGCCGTGCCGTCAGGGGCCGTGATGCTGAATACTTCGGTCATGGCCGGTCCGGTTGCGGTGAGCTGGAGGGGACGGTCGCGTGAGCGAGATACCTGCGCAGGCACATCAGGCCCGTGTGCCCGGGGAGACATGGCACGACTCCCTGTGGCACAGCAGCCCGCCTGGCTCGATATATGACTACATAAAGGTCGCTTCGTTCTCGATCGGCCCCGACGGGCTCATCGACCAGTGGAGCCTGCGCGCGGAGGAACTGTTCGGGCTGACCGCCGCACAGGCCGTCGGCCGCGACCCCGTCGACGCCTTCATGCCGCCCGAGATCCGCGCCGACGGGCACCGCCGGGTCGCCGAGATCCTCGACGGCAAGGAATGGACGGGCCTGATCCCCTTCCGGATCCCCGGAGGCGACGGCGGCGGCGATGCGCACGGGCTGGCCGAGATCTATGTGATGCCCACCCAGACCGAGGCCGCCGAGCGGGCCGCGCTGTGCGTCGTGGTCGACGTCCGCGCCCTGCGGCGGATCGAATCCGATCTGGCCGCCTCACAGGCCATATTCGGCCAATCTCCCTTCGGCTTCCTGCTCTTTGGTACGGACCTCACCGTGCAGCGCGCCAACCGCCGCTTCGCGACCGTCTTCGGCGGCGCCGCGGAGGAACACCGCGGCCGCACCGTCCACGACTACCTCCCGCCGCACGAGGCCGACCGCATGGCCGAGGCCCTGCGCCGGGTCCTGGAGACCGGCGAATCCGTCACCGACCTCCAGATCACCGGGGCCGCCCCCGGCAGCCGCGAACACCGCCACTGGTCCATCAACCTCTACCGCGTGCACGGCGGCACCGGCCGGCCCATCGGCGTGGCCGGGCTCGGCACCGACGTCACCCGCCGCCACCTCGCCGCCCGCGAGGCCGCCGGGGTCCGGCGCAACCTCGCCCTGCTCAACGCGGCCGGCCACCGCATCGGGAACTCCCTCGACCTGGAGACCACCGCACGCGAACTGCTCGACGTCACCGTCCCCGGCTTCTGCGACCTGGCCGCCGTCGACCTCTACCAGGGGCTGCTGCTCGGCGACGACGACCGGCCCGCCAGGCCCCAGGGGCCGGGCGTACCTTCCCTGCCGCCCGGCCTCGGTGCCGGGCGGGCGCCCTCCGCGCCGCTGCGGCGGGTGGCCTTCGCCTCGGCGGTCTCGGACGCCCCCCTGTCGGGTCCCGGCGCACTGGTCTCCGTAGGCGATGTCCACCGGTACCCGGCCGCCTCGCCCGGCGCGCTGGCGCTGCGGACGGCACGGCCGCGGCTGATCGAGGGCGGCGGGACCGACGACCTCGTGCAGTCCACGCTCGTCGTACCGATGGTGGCCCACGACACCGTCGTCGGACTCGCCCAGTTCTCCCGCACCAAGGGCAGCGAACCCTTCGGCGAACGCGACCGGGCGGTGGCGGTGGAGCTGGCCGCCCGGGCCGCCGTGTGCATCGACAACGCACGGCTGTACCGGCGCGAGCACGAGCGGGCGCTGATACTCCAGCGCAGCCTGCTGCCCCCCGGCGACCCCGAGGCCGCCGGCCTCGACATCGCCTGCCGGTACCTGCCGGGCAACGCGGCGACCGAGGTGGGCGGCGACTGGTTCGACGTCATCGAACTGCCCGGCCACCGCACCGCGCTCGTCGTCGGCGACGTGATGGGCCGCGGACTGCGGGCGGCCGTGGCCATGGGCGAACTGCGCACCGCCGTACGGACCCTGGCGCTGCTGGACCTCGAACCGGCGGAGGTGCTCACCGCGCTGGACGAGATCGCCCGGGGACTGGGCGCGCCCGGCGGCTCCCAGCAGGCGTCGCGGGCCGCGCTGCACTCGCGCGACGCCGACCGGTCGGAGGTGTACCTCGCCACCTGCGTGTACGCCGTCTACGACCCGGTCACCCGGCGCTGCACCATCGCCAACGCGGGCCACATGCCGCCGGTGCTGGTGGAACCCCCGGACGAGGGCGGGCGGCCGCGGCCCGCGCTGCTGCTGGAGGTACCGCCCGGGATGCCGCTCGGGGTGGGCGGGGAGCCCTTCGAGGAGGTCGAGGTGGAACTCCCCGAGGGCGCGCTGCTCGCCCTGTACACCGACGGCCTGGTCGAATCCCGCGACCATCCGCTGGAGGAGGGGCTGCGCGGACTGCGCGAGGCCCTCGCGGATCCGGTCCGCCCGCTGGAGGACGTCTGCGACCACGTCCTGAACACGCTGGACACCCGGCACGGCGAGGACGACATCGCACTGCTGATGGCCCGGGTGCAGGGGCTCCCGGTGGACGCGGTCGGCGACTGGCAGCTGCCGCGCGAGGCCCGGTCGGTGGGCAGGGCCCGGGAGCTGGCCCGGGCGAAGCTGCCCGCCTGGGGCCTGGAGGGTCTGCTGGACACCACGGAACTCCTGGTCAGCGAGCTCGTCACCAACGCCCTGCGGTACGGGGAGGGCGAGATCCGGCTCCGCCTGCTGCTGGACCGGACCCTGGTCTGCGAGGTCTGGGACGCCAACCTCGTCCAGCCCCGGCGCCGGCGCGCCCGCGACACCGACGAGGGCGGGCGGGGCCTCCAGCTGGTCGGCCTGCTGTCCGCCGGGTGGGGCACCCGCCGCACCCACCGGGGCAAGACGGTCTGGTTCGAGCTCCCGCTGCCGGGCGCGGCGGCGGAGGCCGTCTCCGAACTGTCGGCGGAGCAGCTGCTGAACATGTACGGCTGACCGGCACACCGGCTCAACCGAGTGCCCGCCCATCTGCGGGCACTCACCCGCATCGAGCGCCGCGGCCCGGACCACCCGCACACCGGGGCCCGCGGGGGCCCCGCGAAGCGGTGCGGCGCGGCAGCCCGGGAGGGTCAGGCGGCCTTGCCCGCCTTCAGCGCGGCGAGCCTCGCCTCGATCTCCGAGGTCTTGCCGAGGTCGTCCAGGGACTCGAACTGTGCGTCCAGGGAGGACGCCGCCAGCTCCTGCTTGCCCATCGCCATGGCCTCCTCGCGGCGGACCTTCTCCTCGAAGCGGTTCAGGTCGCTCGTGGGGTCCATGACGTCGATGTTCTTCACCGCGTCCAGCATGGTGTTCTGCGCCCGGGCCGTCTTGGCGCGGGCCACCAGCTCGTCGCGCTTGGCCTGGAGCTCCGTCAGCTTGTTCTTCATCGAGTCTAGCCCGGACTTGAGCTTGTCGACGACCTCGGTCTGCGCGGCGATCGTCGGCTCGGCCGTCGTCGCCTCCTTCTCCGACTGCATCTGGCGGCCCAGCGCGACCTTCGCCAGGTTGTCGAACTTGTCCGCGTCCGCCGCGGCACCGGACGTGCGCAGCTCGTCGGCCTTCCTGCTCGCCGCGAGGGCCTTGCCGCCCCATTCCGCGGCCGCCTCCACGTCCTCCTTGTGGTCCGCCTCCAGCATCCGCAGGTTGCCGATGGTGGTGGCGACGGCCTGCTCCGCCTCCGCGATGTTGTTCGTGTAGTCGCGGATCAGCTGGTCCAGCATCTTCTGCGGGTCCTCCGCCTGGTCCAGCAGCGCGTTGATGTTGGCCTTGGCGAGCTGGGTGACCCGGCCGAGGACGGTCTGCTTGCTCATGGTCGATCTCCCTGGAGTGAGTACGGGGTGAGGGTGCTGTGCAGGTGCTCTCGGGGCCCTGCCGGTGCCCCGGGCCGGGGGTTCAGAAGCGGCCGCCGCCGCCCATCCGGCCGCGGGTGCCGCCGCCGCCGAAGGAGCCCGGGCCGCTGCCCCCGCCGCCTCCGCCGCCGAAGCCGCCTCGGCCTCCGCCCCCGCCGCCGAAGCCGCCGCCGAAGCCGCCCCCGCCCCGGAGGATCTCGCCGAGGATGATCCCGCCGAGCACGGCGCCGCCCCGGCCGCCGCCGGTGCGCCGGCCGCCGTAGGGGTCCTGGTACGCCCGTACGTCCTGCTCCGCGAGCTGCTGCGCCTGCCGGGCCAGCGAGTCCGCCTGCTGCGCCTCGGAGAGCGCGCCCGGCGGGTCCGTCGCCGCCAGGGCCGCCGACCGCTCCAGGTGGCGCTGCGCCTCGGCCAGCCGGGTGCGGGCCTGGCTGCCGACCGCGCCCCGGCTGGTGGTGACGTAGTCCGTCGCCGCGCCGATCGCGCTGCGGGCCGAGAGCAGGGCCTGGTCGAGGAGGGCCGCCGCCCGCTGCCGGCCCGTCTCGCGCTCGCGCGCCCCCGCCAGGGCCTCGTCCAGGGCCGCGTCGGCCTCCTCGACCCGGCGCAGCGCGTCGATCGGGTCGTACCGGCCGGCCGCCTGCTCCTGCCGTACGTCGGCCAGGACCGACTCCGCCCGGCTGATCCGGCCGCGCAGGTCCGCCGTCGAGGTGCCCTCCGCGGTGCCGCTCAGCAGCCCGCGGGCGTCCGCGAGGTCCGTGTCCGTCTCGTTCAGCGCGCCGGTCAGCTTCCCGGCCGCCTCCGCCAGTTCCTGCGCCCGCCGCTCCACCGCGTCGACCAGGGTCGCGGCCTGGTCCACCGCGCCCTCCGCGGCCCGGACGTGCACGGCCGCCTTGCCGTTGTCCCCGCCGTCGATCGCGGCCCTGGCCTCGCCCAGGTTGGTCGTCGCGAACAGCAGCCGGTCCCCGGCCTGTTCGGGGTTGGAGGCCACCGGCGCCGACGCCGAGTCCGCGTACCGCCCGGCCAGCGCGGTCAGCGTCGCCTGCGCCGTCGTCGTACGGCCCGTCAGGGACCGGAAGTGCTGCTCGACCGTGGCGAGGGCCTGCGGGGCGTTCTTCTCCAGGTCCCGCAGCCGGTCGAAGTCGGCCGACTCGGCGTCGAGCCGCCGGTTGGCCTCGGTGCAGCGGGCCACGATCTCGTCCAGCATCCGCCGCCGGGTGGCGTCGTCCTCCGGGTACGCGTCGTCGAGCTGCTGGCGCAGCCGGAACGCGGCCGTCAGCTCGCCCTTCGCGTACGCCACCGCCGCCGTGAAGGTCCCGATCGCCTCGTCGCCGAACTGGGCGGAGGCGAAGCCGAGTTCCTCGGTGCTGGTGCGGATCGCGTCGTCGGTCTCCACCAGCAGCGCCTTGGCCTTGGCGTCCAGCTCGGGCAGCGGGAGCGGGGCGGGCGCCCCGCCCGGCTCGCCCCAGCCCGTGGTGCCCCCGGTCCCCGCGCCCCTGCGCTTGCGGCGGGTGTACGCGTACACCCCGAGGGCGCCGGCCGCGCCGACCGCGACCACCGGGAGCACGAAGTCCCCGGCGCCGCTCTCGCCGCTCGCCCCGCCGCCGGGATCGGCCTCGCCGGGGGTGATGGCGGGCACGGGGACCGGCTGCCCGCCGAGCACGGCGTCGTACCCGTTGGCCGCGCCGATCGCGGCGCCCGCCCAGTCGTTCTGTTTCAGCGCGGGCTCGATGGCCGTCCGCGCGACGGCCGCGAGCTGCTCGCTGGTGAAACCGGAGTCGACATCGGCCGAATAGGCGTACTGCCGGGCGCCGGTCCCGACGGCCAGCAGGACGTCGTTCTGGCCGAGGCCGTTCTTCTGCGCGGTCGCGTCGGCCCAGCTCTGCGCGGAGCGGTCGGAGAAGTCGCGTACGTACGCGACGAACAGCTGGACCTTCCGGTCGGCGTACAGCTTGTCCAGCGCGGCGGCGACGGCGGCCTCGCGATCGCCCAGCGCCCCCACGCGGTCGGTGATCTGCCCCTGCTTCGACAGGGTGACCGGGTCGTCGGCCCGCGCGGGCGGCGCCCCGGCCGCGCCCCAGCCGCCGAGCGCCAGCAGCGCGGCGGCCAGGGCGAGCCCGGCCCGTGCGGACCGAACGGCTATCCCGGCGGTGGTCGGTCTCTTCGGCCTGCTTCTCGGCGGAATCACATTTGGGAGCGTATGGGTGGTTCTGCACCCCCGCACCCGGAGATCGCCCCCGCCGGGTCGCCCGTCAGGGCACCGCGATGGCCACCGGCAGCAGGCCGGGGAGGACCACGTGGTCCCCGATCAGTACCGCCCCGCGCTCGCCGGAGGCCGGGTACTGCCAGCGAGGTCTGCCCGTCGCCAGGTCCAGCGCCGCGACGAACGGCTCGGCGACCTTGCCGAGGAGCCCTCTGCGGCCCGGGCGCGCGGCCCTCACGTACAGCCCGCCCGGCCGGACACCGAGGAGTTCGAGGGCGCAGTCCGGCCCGTCCCGCCGGATCAGCGGGCGCTTCCAGCGCACCCCGCCCGTATCCGCGTCCAGCGCGAACACCACGTCCCATCCCTGTTCCGGGCGGTACGCGGACACGTACACGGTGTCGTGCCACGTCAGAACCCGCGCCGCCGGGGTGCCGATCTCCACGTGCCACTGCTCCCGGCCGGTCGACTGCTCCAGGGCCCGGACGGTGTCCCCGTCCAGTACGAGCGCCGATGGGCCGGAGGAGTACCCGGCCTCCTGCGTGAAGCCCCTGCCCCGCGGCCAGGACCACAGCGGCTCCCCGTCCGACAGGCGCAGCCCCTGCCGCAGCGGGCCGTCCACGACGACCACGCACTCGCCGCCGACCGTCAGCACCCGGGCCGGATCGTGCGGAGCCTCGCGCGTCCACAGGCTCTCGCCCGTCGCCGCGCTCAGGGCGGTCAGCCGCTCGGGCCCGCTGTGGAGCACCATGCTCCCGGCCGCCCGCAGCAGCCGCGCGTCCGGCAGGTCCCGCCACCAGCGCACCCGCCCGTCCCGCGGGTCCCGTGCCACCAGCCGCACCTGGGGGTCGGCCCCCCGCCACACGGCCACGTACACCGTCCCGGCATCGGCCCGGCAGGACACCCTCGTCGGCCGGCCGGGCGGCAGGGCGGAGGTGCCCTCGTCGGCGAACGCCGTCCAGCGCTTCGCCCCCGTGTCGGCCCCCAGGCAGCCCACCTCGGACCCCGACCGCCACACCACCCCGTCCCCGGCGGCGTACAGGGCGTCCGCCCGGCCATCGGCGCTCCATACGCGTGCGCCCGGTGTGCCCGTGGCCCAAGTGGGCGGCCGGACCCGGGACTCGGCGCTCGTCGCGACCGCCGTACCGTGCGGCGGCGGGGTCCCCGGGTCGGTCGCCGCCCCGGGCAGCCACGGCGTGCTGCCCGAGGCCGCGCACTCCAGGGCGATCCGCGCCAGCGCCCCGGCCCGTTCCGCCGCGTCGGGCAGGCTCCTGGCCCGCTCGGCGCGCTCCCGCGCCCGCGCCGGGTCCAGAGGCGGCCGGGTCTCCTGCCCGACGGCCGCCCGGGCCGCCGCGACCGAGGCCAGCGCGTGGTCGGCCTTCTCGTCGGCGGCCGCCTCCAGCCGGCCGTCGATCAGGCCCGCGGCCCTGGTGCGCAGCTGCTCCGACTCGACGAGCTGCCCGCGCGCGTCCAGCCGGGCGGCCTCCTCCCGGAGCCACGCGGCCCGCTCCTCCAGTACCCGGGGGAGCTCCTCCTCGGCGTGCGCGAGCGCCTGAGCCGCGCCCGCGAAGTCCCCGACGGCGCTGCGGTCCTGCGTGATCTGGCACAGGGCCAGCAGCCGGGCCCCCGCGGAGCCGATCCGCTCGCTGAGCCGCAGCGCGGCGGGCAGGTCCCGGGCGGCCAGGGCCAGCACGGTGTCGTACGTCGCGGTCGCGCGCCGACCCGCGTCCTCGATCAGCGACAGCTCCCGTTCGGCCCGCCCGTGGGCCACCGCGAGGGCCATGTTGACCTGAGCCAGGAGCCTGCCCGCGACGGGGCCGCCGAGGTGGTGGTGCCCGAGGATCTGCGCGGCCTGCTCCGGCGCGGGTCCGGCCAGTTCCTGCGCCACCGCGAGCAGCGGGCCGCGCCGGTCGGAGCCGAACACCGTGAACAGCGCCTGCTGCGCGTCGGTCAGCAGCCGCACGGACCGGGCCCGGGAGTGCGGGGCGGTGTCTTTGGCCAGGGCGGTCAGCAGCCGGGCCACCCGGGCCCCGTCGCCCTCGCCGCCGGTCCAGGCGGTGAGTTCGGCGTCCGCGAGCAGCCGGCGCGCGAGGCCCGTGTCGAAGCGGGCCGCGGCGTCCGCGGCCACGGCCAGCACCTCCACGCGGGCGTCCGCGGCGGGCGGCAGGCCCCGCAGCTCCTCCTCCGCCTCCTGGAGGAGGTCCCGCACGAACTCCCGTACCGGGGCCGGTATCCCGCTGCCGCCGGTGGGCGCCGGATCGGCGGGGGCGGCCCCCACCCCGGCCTCCGATGCCGTCGGCGAAGCCAGCGGGGGAGCCGGCGGGGGAGCCGGCGTCGGCACCGGCACCGGCCCGCCGGGAGCGGGCGCCCCGGACAGCGCCCGCAGGACCTTGCCGACCGCCAGCGCCGACTCCGGCCGGTCCGCCGGGTCCTTCGCGAGCAGTTCCAGCACCAGCCGCTCCAGCTCCGGGGCCACCGGCGCACCCGCCTCGCGCAGCGGCAGCGGAGCCTCCTCGATGTGCCGGCGCATCAGTACGTACGGCCCCTCGGCCTGCCCGTACGGCGGCTCCCCGGTCAGCAGCGCGTACAGCACGCCCCCCAGCGCGTACAGGTCGCACCGGGCGTCCACCCGCTCGCCCCGCCACTGCTCGGGTGCCATGTACGGGGGGCTGCCGAAGATCCGGCCGGTCACCGTCCAGCCCGCCGTCGCGTCCGAGGAGTGCGCGATGCCGAAGTCGCAGATCTTCAGCCGCCCCCCGGGCAGCAGGAAGAGGTTGGCGGGCTTCAGATCCCGGTGGATGACGGCCTGCTCATGGGCGGCGGCCAGCGCCTCGGCGGTCTGCGCCGCCAGCTCGACCGCGACGTCCTGCGGCAGCCCGCCCGGCACCCGCGCCAGCACCGACGCCAGGTCCTCGCCCGCCAGCAGCTCCATCACGATGAACAGCCGCCCGTCCTGCTGCCCCACGTCGTGCACCACCGTGATGCCGGGGTGCTGGAGCCGCGCCCCGATGGTGGCCTCCCGTCTGAAGCGGGCGACCAACTCGTCGTTCGTGGCCGCCTCCAGCAGCACCTTGACCGCCACGGCCCGGTCCAGCGCGGTGTCGTGCGCGCGCCACACCTCGCCCATGCCGCCCTGCCCGAGCCGCTGGTCCAGCCGGTAGCGCCCGGCCAGTTGATCCCCCACCCGCACCGCGAAGCCCCCTGACATCACGTCAATGACGTATCCAGGGGGCATTGTCCACCGCGAAGTGAACTACAGGGGGTCGTTACGCCGCCGGATCCTGCTGCCCAGCCAGACGAGCGGGTCGTACTTGCGGTCCACGGCCCGCTCCTTCAGCGGGATCAGGGCGTTGTCGGTGATCTTGATGCCTTCGGGACAGACCTCGGTACAGCACTTGGTGATGTTGCAGTAGCCCAGCCCGTGCTCCTCCTGGGCCGTGCGCTTGCGGTCCAGACCGCTCTCCGCCGCCGCGTCCAGGGGGTGCATGTCCAGCTCCGCCACCCGCATCAGGAAGCGGGGGCCGGCGAAGGCCGTCTTGTTCTCCTCGTGGTCGCGCACCACGTGGCAGGTGTCCTGGCACAGGAAGCACTCGATGCACTTCCTGAACTCCTGCGAGCGGTCCACGTCCACCTGCTGCATCCGGTACGCGCCCGGCGCCACCCCCGCCGGGGGCACGAAGGCCGGGACCTCCCGGGCCTTCTGGTAGTTGAACGACACATCCGTGACCAGGTCCCGTACGACCGGGAAGGCGCGCAGCGGCGTGACGGTGATCGTCTCGGCCCGGTCGAAGGTGGACATGCGCGTCATGCACATCAGCCGCGGCCGGCCGTTGACCTCCGCGCTGCACGAACCGCACTTGCCCGCCTTGCAGTTCCAGCGCACCGCGAGGTCCGAGGCCTGGGTGGCCTGGAGCCGGTGGACGATGTCCAGGACCACCTCGCCGTCGTGCACCTCGACGGTGAAGTCCCGCAGTTCCCCGCCCTCCGCGTCGCCCCGCCAGATCCGGAACGCGGCATCGTAGGTAGTCACCCGTAGAGCTCCTCTTCGGCGAGGTACTTGACCAGCTCTTCCTTCTCGAAGAGCGCGAGCAGGTCGGGTCGGATGGGGTCGGTGCGGACCCGGGTCAGCTCGATCCGGTCGGCCTCCGGGTCCGCGGGCGCCGGGAGCACCGGCCGGCACAGCAGGTTCACCGGGCGCCAGGACCGCTCCATCGACGGGCAGTCCTCCCGGGTGTGGCCGCCCCGGCTCTCGGTGCGCTCCAGGGCCGCGCGGGCCACGCACTCGCTGACCAGCAGCATGTTCCGCAGGTCCAGCGCCAGGTGCCAGCCGGGGTTGAACTGCCGGTGCCCCTCGACCCCGGCCCGGGAGGCCCGCCGGCGCAGGGTCGCGAGCTTCTCCAGCGCCTCGGCCATCTCGCCCTCGCGCCGGATGATCCCGACGAGGTCGTTCATGGTCGTCTGGAGTTCCTGGTGGAGGCTGTACGGGTTCTCCGCGCCCTCGGCGGCGTGGAAGGGGGCCAGCGCCTCCGCCGCCGCCTCGTCCACCAGGGACTGGTCCACCGGGGTACGGGCGGTGTCCGAGGCCGCGTACTGCGCCGCGTGCAGACCGGCCCGGCGGCCGAAGACCAGCAGGTCGGAGAGGGAGTTGCCGCCCAGGCGGTTCGATCCGTGCATGCCGCCCGCGACCTCGCCCGCGGCGAACAGCCCCGGGACCCCGACCGTCGCCGCGGTGTCCGAGTCGACCGCGATCCCGCCCATGACGTAGTGGCAGGTCGGGCCCACCTCCATGGGCTCGGCGGTGATGTCCACGTCCGCCAGCTCCTTGAACTGGTGGTACATGGAGGGCAGCCGCCGCTTGATCCGCTCCGCCGGCATCCGGGTGGACACGTCCAGGAACACCCCGCCGTGCGGGGAGCCGCGGCCCGCCTTGACCTCGGAGTTGATCGCGCGGGCCACCTCGTCGCGGGGGAGCAGCTCGGGCGGGCGCCGGTTGTGGTCCGGGTCCTCGTACCAGCGGTCGCCCTCCTCCTCCGACTCGGCGTACTTCTCCTTGAAGACGTCCGGGACGTAGTCGAACATGAACCGCTTGCCCTCGCTGTTGCGCAGCACCCCGCCGTCACCGCGCACCGACTCGGTGACGAGGATGCCCTTCACGGAGGGCGGCCAGACCATGCCGGTCGGGTGGAACTGCACGAACTCCATGTTCAGCAGGGGAGCCCCCGCGAGCAGCGCCAGCGCGTGGCCGTCGCCCGTGTACTCCCACGAGTTGGACGTCGTCTTGAAGGACTTACCGATCCCGCCCGTGGCCAGCACGACGGCGGGGGCCTCCAGGACGAAGAACCGGCCGGACTCGCGCTCGTAGCAGAAGGCCCCCGAGACCTTCCGGCCCTCCTGGGGACCGCGGTCCTGCAGAACCCTCGTGACCGTGCACTCCTGGAAGACCTTGAGCCGGGCCTCGTAGTCCCCGTACTCCTTGAAGTCCTCCTGCTGGAGCTGGACGATCTTCTGCTGGAGGGTGCGGATCAGCTCCAGGCCGGTCCGGTCGCCGACGTGCGCGAGGCGCGGGTACTCGTGCCCGCCGAAGTTGCGCTGGGAGATCTTCCCGTCGGGCGTGCGGTCGAAGAGCGCGCCCCAGGTCTCCAGCTCCCAGACCCGGTCCGGGGCCTCCTTGGCGTGCAGCTCGGCCATCCGCCACTGGTTGAGGAACTTCCCGCCGCGCATGGTGTCGCGGAAGTGCACCTGCCAGTTGTCGCCCTCGTTGACGTTGCCCATGGAGGCGGCGATCCCGCCCTCCGCCATCACCGTGTGGGCCTTGCCGAAGAGGGACTTGCAGATCACGGCCGTACGGGCGCCCCGCTCCCGGGCCTCGATCGCGGCCCGCAGGCCGGCGCCGCCCGCGCCGACGACGACCACGTCCCACTGCTGCCGTTCCACTTGAGCCATCTCAGAAGATCCTCGGGTCGGTGAAGGCGCCGCTCGCCAGCAGGTACACGTACAGATCGCACAGGGCGACGCTGATCAGCGAGGCCCAGGCCAGCAGCATGTGGCGGGAGTTGAGCCGGCTGACCCAGCCCCACAGCCGGTAGCGCACCGGGTGCTCGGAGAAGTGCTTCAGGCGGCCGCCCATGATGTGCCGGCAGGAGTGGCAGGACAGCGTGTACGCCCAGATCAGCACGATGTTGGTGATGAACAGCAGGGTGCCGAGGCCCATGTGGCCCCACTCGTACCGGTCGTTGCGGAAGGTCAGCACGGTGTCGTAGGTGAGGATGCCCGCGACCGGCAGCGCCGCGTAGAAGAAGTACCGGTGCATGTTCTGGAAGATCAGCGGGAAGCGGGTCTCACCGGTGTACGAGGAGTGCGGCTCGGCGACCGCGCAGGCCGGCGGCGAGGCCCAGAAGCCCCGGTAGTAGGCCTTGCGGTAGTAGTAGCAGGTCAGCCGGAAGCCGAGCGGGAAGATCAGGATCAGCAGGGCGGGGGACAGGCCCCACCAGCTGCCGAACAGGTCGAGGTTCGGTCCGCCGCGCATCGTCTCGCAGTTCTCCGCGAGGCACGGGGAGTAGAAGGGCGAGACGTACGGGGCGGCGTAGTAGTCGGCGTTCGCGAAGGCCCGCCAGGTCGAGTAGACGATGAAGGCGAGCAGGCCGGCAGCGGTGCCGGCGGGGGCCAGCCACCACCTGTCGGTCCGCAGGTGCCGGGCCGCGATGGCGGCCCGGGAGGCGTCGTGGACGCCCGCGGGCCGCTGCCGGGGCCGGTTGGAGGGTGGCAAGTCCGTGCCTGTGGCCAAGAGGGACTCCGGGTGGAGTGATGAGGGGTGGACCGGGAGACCCCGCCGCGGACGGCGGGGCCTGACGGGCCTGATGGGGGTTGTTCGGTCGGGTTACGGGTTACGGGTTGCGGGTGCCGGGGGTACGGGGCGTGCGGCCCGCCGTGCTGCCCGGGTCAGGGGGCGCGGCGGTCGCGGGCGCCGAGGCCCTCGTCGTCGGAGTCCGTCCACAGCGAGCTGTCGTACGGGGTGTCCGGCACCGTCACCATCCGGGACGGATCCGGCGCGGCCGCCGGCGGCTTCTGCCGTTCGGCCCGCTGTTCCAGCTGCTCGACCTTGCGCGTCAGCTCGTCCAGGTTGCGCCGTACGGCACTCAGATCGTCTTGCAGGGACATGATTTGCCCTCACTTCCGCAGGTGCGGTGGCAACGCTCATGTGCGCCTGCGAGTGTCGCGCTTCCCGTCCCCGGTTGTGAAGGGACGTGCAGCAATTGCGGGCGCGCAGGCGTGAATCGTGCGCCCCTCCCTGCACCCCATTCTCATCCCTCTCCCGGGGGAACGCCCGCTCGTGGCGCAAGTGGGATTGGTCCGCACGGGTGGGGTTCGCGGCGTGGCGCGGGGCCGCTGCGAGGGGTGCGGCGGGGTGTCGATTTCAGTGGGTTTCCGCACCCAGTGTGATCAGCTCCATATACCGCCGAACGTGATCAAACTCCCCCTTTGCCCTGCCCCGGAGGTACCACCCATGTCCCAGAGAAGGCGCAGGTCCTTGGCGCTCCTCACCTCGGGAGTCCTCGCACTGCCGCTGCTCGCGGGCTGCGGTGCGGGCGAAGACGAGGGCGGCCCGGCCGCCGCGGGCCAGGACATCGCGACGACGGTCCGCGAGAAGGTAGCCGACGGCGGTGTGGTGCGCTGGGCCGTGGACAGCCTCCCGGACACCCTGAACACCTTCCAGGCCGACGCGGACGCCACCACCACCCGCATCGCCGGGGCGGTGCTGCCCCAGCTGTTCGTGCTCGACGCCAAGGGGCGGCCGGTGGCCAATCCCGACTACCTGGAGAAGGCGGAGGTCGCCGAGCGGGAGCCCAAGCAGGTCGTCGTGTACAAGCTGAACCAGCAGGCCGTGTGGAGCGACGGCCGAGAGATCGGCGCGGCCGACTTCGTGGCGCAGTGGCGGGCCCTGAACGGCAAGGACTCGGCGTACTGGACGGCGCGCAACGCCGGATACGACCGGATCGAGAAGATCGAGCGCGGCAAGACCGACCTGGAGGTCAAGGTCACCTTCGTCAAGCCGTACGCCGACTGGCGCTCCCTCTTCAGCCCGCTCTACCCCAAGCAGGTCACCGGCACCCCGGACGCCTTCAACGAGGGGGCGCGCGGCACCCTCAAGGTCACCGCCGGGCCCTTCGGCCTCGGGGCCATCGACAAGAAGACCGGCACCGCGGCCCTGACCCGCAACCCCCGCTGGTGGGGCCAGCCGGCCAAGCTGGACACCCTGGTCCTGACGGCCGTGCCCCGGGCCGAACGGGCGGCCGCGCTGGCGGCCGGGAAGGTGGACCTGGCGGAGATCGACCGCTCGGGCGCCGACCGGATCGCACTGGCCCACCGGGACGTCGCCCAGGGGAGCGGCTCGCACGGCCCGGCCGCCTCCGTGACGGCGGCGCAGGCCACGCTGTCCTGGGCGCGCGCCTTCGGCGCGGACGAGGCCCTGGCCAAGACGGAACAGGAGACCCGCCAGAAGAACGCCGAGGCGGTGAAGAAGTACGCCGACGAGCAGAAGGCCCTGCGCGCCTTCACCGTGCGCAAGTCCCTGGAGCCGGCCTACACGCAGCTCGCCATGAACGGAGCCTCCGGGCCGCTCGCGGACGAGCGGGTGCGCCGGGCGGTGGCCCGGGCGCTGGACCGCCGCACGCTGGCCGAGATCGTACTGAAGCCCCTGGGCCTGCCCGCGAAGCCCGTCGGCAGCCACGTGGCGCTGGCCGGGCAGCAGGCGTACGCCGACAACAGCGACGCCCTCGGCGGCCAGGACACCCAGGCTGCCCAGGCGCTCCTCGCGGACGCGGGCTGGCGCCGGGGCGGCAAGCTCACGGAGCCGGCCGGCGCGAAGGCGGGCCCGGAGGGCGAGGAGGCGACGGACGACTCGAAGACCCCGGCGGGGCCGGGAACCGGCAACGACGGCCTGTACATCGTCGGCCAGGACGACAAGCCGCCGGCGGCGAAGCCGGGCACGAAGCCGGGCGCCAAGCCGGGCACCAAGCCCGCCGCCGGGCCCCTCGCCCGGCCGGTCGCAGGACCCGTCGCCGGGCCGCTCGCCGCGCGGCGCGTCCACATCGGCGACCACGGGGGCCCGGAGAGCCTGGTCGGCTCGGAGCTGCCCGAGGGGCTCTACCTCCCCGACGGGGAGATCGTCGACGCGGACCGCTTCGCCCACGGCGCCCGGCCCTCCCCGGTGCTGGCCCCCGCTCCGCTGGCGGCCCAGCAGCAGGCCCTGATCCTCACCCAGGCCGAGACGGCGGCCGAGGCCGCGGCGGACGGCGCCGCCGACGCGGTCGACGACGGCAAGCGCAGCCCGGCCCGCGACGGCGAAGCGGCGGCCGAGGCCTCCCCGGCCGCCCCGACCCCGGCCAAGCAGGCGGTCCGCACCTCGGGCTCCATGCTCGCCAAGGACGGCAAGCCGCTCACCCTGCGGTTCGTCCTGCCGGCCGGCCCCGGCTCGGAGCCGCTGCGCACGGTCGCCGAGCGGATCTCGCAGATGCTCCAGAAGGTCGGGGTGAACACCGAGCTGACCAAGGTGGCCGACGAGAGCTTCTTCAAGGACCACATCGCCTCGGGCCAGTACGACCTGGCCCTCTACTCCTGGCCGGCGACCGCCTACCCCGCCACCGACGCCCGGCCCATCTTCGCCAAGCCGGAGCCGGCCGCGGACGGGTCGCTGCTCGTCGAACAGAACTACACCCGCGTCGGCACCGACCACATCGACCAGCTGTTCGACGAGGCGGTCGGCGAACTGGACGAGGACGAGGCCCGCGAGCTGATGCGCAAGGCCGACGCCAGGATCTGGGCCGCGGCCGGCTCCATCCCGCTCTACCAGCGCCCCGAGCTGGTCGCCGCCAAGCCCGCCCTGGCCAATGCCGGCGCCTTCGGCCTCGGCACCCCCCGTTTCCAGGACATCGGATGGAAGAAGCCGCCGACGGCAGCGAAGGACGCAAAGAAGAAGAAGTAGCGACAAACAGGTGCCGGGAAGATTGAGCTTCGGCGCAGAACCTCAGATGTGACTCAAGTCCCTTGCCCGCCGGATCTCCGGCGGGCAAGGTCATGGATACCCGTTGACCCGCATGTTTCGCAGCGTTCGCACAGGCCGGGACTCCCCACCCCGTATCCGGCCGTGCTCATTCGTCCGGCCTCTTGACAGACCCCCCGGCAGGCGGTTCCCGCCACGCGACGTACGATGGGGTAAGGCCGTGGCAGGTTTTCGCCCGGTCGAGGCGCGCGTGCCAGGCCGTACGCGACGCCATCCACGATCCCGGGAGAAGCGCCGAAGTGCCCACGCGCCACGACATCCGTAACGTCGCCATCGTCGCCCACGTCGACCATGGCAAGACGACCATCGTCGATGCCATGCTCAAGCAGGCCGGTGCCTTCGCCGCCCACCAGCAGCTCGACGACCGCATGATGGACTCGAACGACCTGGAGCGTGAGAAGGGCATCACGATCCTCGCCAAGAACACGGCGGTGAAGTATCACCCCAAGGACGGCGGGGCCCCGATCACGATCAACATCATCGACACCCCCGGCCACGCCGACTTCGGTGGTGAGGTCGAGCGCGGTCTGTCGATGGTGGACGCCGTCGTTCTGCTGGTGGACGCCTCCGAGGGTCCGCTGCCCCAGACCCGCTTCGTCCTGCGCAAGGCTCTGCAGGCGAACATGCCGGTCATCCTCTGCATCAACAAGACCGACCGCCCGGACTCCCGGATCGACGAGGTCGTCAACGACACGTACGACCTCTTCCTGGACCTGGACGCCACCGAGGACCAGATCGAGTTCCCGATCGTCTACGCGTGCGGCCGCGACGGCATCGCCTCGCTGACCAAGCCGGAGGACGGCACCGTCCCCGCGGACAGCGACAGCCTGGAGCCGTTCTTCTCCACGATCCTGGAGCACGTCCCCGCCCCGGTCTACGACGACGAGGCGCCCCTCCAGGCCCACGTCACCAACCTGGACGCCGACAACTTCCTCGGCCGCATCGCGCTCCTGCGCGTCGAGCAGGGCGAGCTGCGCAAGGGCCAGACCGTCACCTGGATCAAGCGCGACGGCAGCCAGTCGAACGTCCGCATCACCGAGCTGATGATGACCGAGGCGCTCACCCGCAAGCCGGCCGAGGTGGCGGGCCCGGGTGACATCTGCGCGGTCGCCGGTATCCCCGACATCATGATCGGCGAGACCCTGGCCGACCCGGAGAACCCGATCGCGCTCCCGCTGATCTCGGTCGACGAGCCGGCGATCTCCATGACCATCGGTACGAACACCTCCCCGATGGTCGGCCGCGGCGGCACGGGCAAGGGCGCGGACGCCAAGTCCGCGGTCAAGGACCGCAAGGTCACCGCGCGCCAGGTCAAGGACCGCCTCGACCGCGAGCTGATCGGTAACGTCTCGCTGCGCGTGCTCGACACCGAGCGTCCCGACGCCTGGGAGGTCCAGGGCCGCGGTGAGCTCGCGCTCGCCATCCTGGTCGAGCAGATGCGCCGCGAGGGCTTCGAGCTGACCATCGGCAAGCCGCAGGTCGTCACGCAGGAGATCGACGGCAAGGTGCACGAGCCGGTCGAGCGTATGACGGTCGACGTCCCCGAGGAGCACATGGGCGCGGTCACGCAGCTCATGGGCGTCCGCAAGGGCCGCATGGACAACATGTCGAACCACGGCTCCGGCTGGGTCCGCATGGAGTTCGTCGTCCCGTCGCGCGGTCTCATCGGCTTCCGTACGGAGTTCCTGACGAACACCCGCGGTACGGGCATCGCCCACTCGATCCACGAGGGCCACGAGCCGTGGTTCGGCCAGCTGGTCACCCGTAACAACGGTTCGCTGGTCGCCGACCGCGCCGGTGCGGTCACCCCGTTCGCGATGATCAACCTCCAGGAGCGCGGTGTCCTGTTCACCGAGCCCGGCACCGAGGTCTACGAGGGCATGATCGTCGGTGAGAACTCGCGCTCCGACGACATGGACGTGAACATCACCAAGGAGAAGAAGCTCACCAACATGCGTGCGGCTTCCGCGGACAACACCGAGAACGTGGTGCCGCCCCGCAAGCTCTCCCTGGAGCAGTCCCTGGAGTTCTGCCGCGACGACGAGTGCGTCGAGGTGACCCCGGAGGCCGTCCGCATCCGCAAGGTCGTCCTGGACCAGAAGGAGCGCTCGCGCACCGCGTCGCGCGCCAAGTCCGCCAAGTAGTGCGGTAGTTCCCGTACGCCGCTAGGGCACGGCTCCAACGAGCAGCCCCTTCCCCACAGTTGTCTGTGGCGGGAGGGGCTGTTCGCGTTTGTCAACCGGATTGCTGCGTTCTGGTGTCCGCATTCCGACCGTGACACTCCGGAAGATGAGCTAACCGTCCGTTTCGCACGTGTCTGTCTCCTATCCGTTTGTCCGGATTTCGGGTTTTCGACCTGCGGCGATGTTGTGAAAACGAGACCACTTAAGTGTGGTTTACGGTCTGGGTGTCCCTGAGGATGGCTCCATTGAGCTCGGGTCAATGGGTCACACGCTGTGGGGAGCGTCGACTCACGAGCACACACGACGGGTCCGGATTTCGCTGTCAGGGGTGTCAGCGATGCCGGTTCCTTCACGTATCGACAGTGACTCCTGAGGAGGCAATTACCCATGCGCGGAGCAACGAGCGCCAAGTGGGTCGCGGGTGCCGTCATCGTGGCGATGGCCGCCACCGCATGCAGCACCAGCAAGGACTCGAACGCCGGCAAGTCCGGCGGAAACATCACCGTGGTGCTCGGCGAGCCGCAGCACGGCCTGGTGGGTCAGAACACCGCCGAGTCCGAGGGTGCCGAGGTTCTCAACGCCCTCTTCGTCGGCCTGGTCGACTACGACAACAAGACCAACGAGCCGAAGCTCGCGGTCGCCGAGGCCATCGACACCACGGACTCGAAGACCTGGACGATCAAGATCAAGGACGGCTACACCTTCCACAACGGTGAGAAGGTCGACGCTGCGTCCTTCGTCCGTGCCTGGAACTGGGGCGCCAACCAGGACAACGCGGCCGAGGGCCTGCCGTTCTTCTCGAAGATCGAAGGCTCCGAGGAGCTGGCGCCGGGCAAGGACAAGAAGCCCACCGCCAAGGAGCTCAAGGGCCTGAAGGTCGTCGACGAGAAGACCTTCACCGTCACCCTGAAGGACCCGTTCTCCCAGTTCAAGACGATGCTGGGCTACAACGCCTTCTACCCGCTGCCCAAGGCGTTCGAGGCCGACCCGAAGAAGTTCGGCGAGGCTCCGATCGGCAACGGCCCGTTCCAGATGGACGGCGCCTGGGAGCACAACAAGCAGATCAAGATCAAGCGCTACGACAAGTTCGCCGGCGACAAGGCGAAGCTCGAGGGCGTCACCTTCAAGATCTACGACAACCTGGACACGGCGTACAACGACCTGCGCGCCGACACCCTCCAGATCGTCGACAAGCTCCCGATCTCGGCGATGGCCACCGTCTCCCAGGAGTTCGGCGACCGCTACATCTACAAGCCCGAGTCCGGCGTCGGCTACATCGGCCTCCCGCTCGAGCAGAACCCCGAGGCCTTCGGCAAGGTGGAGATCCGCAAGGCGATCTCCATGGCCATCGACCGGGACGCCATCACGAAGACCATCTTCAACGGCACCCGCAAGCCGGCCGACGACTTCATCAGCCCGATCATCCCGGGCTACCGCAAGGGCGCGCTGGGCGAGGCCGGGACCTACAACCCGACCAAGGCCAAGGAGCTCTACACCCAGGCCGGCGGCATCCCGGGCAACAAGATCGAGCTCGGCTACAACGCCGACGGCGGCCACAAGGAGTGGATCGAGGCCGTCGCCAACCAGCTGAAGGCGAACCTCGGCATCGAGGTCACCGCCAAGCCGTTCACCAAGTTCGGCGACATGCTGGACGACCTGGGCGCTTCGAAGTACAAGGGCGGCTTCCGCATGGCGTGGTCCATGGACTACCCGGCCGCGGAGAACTACCTGCGTCCGATCTTCTCGAAGGTCGCGATCGAGAACGGCTCCAACTACGGCCACTACGTGAACGAGGCGTTCGAGGCGAAGCTCGCCGAGGCCGACAAGGCCACCGACGCCGCTCAGGGCCAGAAGCTGTACCAGGAAGCCGATGACATCATCATCAAGGACCTGCCGTACATCCCGGTCTTCACGTACATGTCTTCTTCGGCCTACTCCAAGACCGTGAAGAACGTCGAGGTCGACGCACAGGGCCGCATGGACCTGGCGAACGTCGAGCTCAACTAACACCCCTCTTCACCAAGGGGACACCGGGGGCGGGCAGACGGAATCAGGTTTCCGTCTGCCTGCCCCTTCCCCCTGCTCTTCGTTGGAGGTCTGATGGGCCGCTACCTCATCCGCCGACTCATACAGGCGATCCCTGTTCTGATCGGTGCCACGTTCCTCATCTACTGGCTGTCTTTCAAGCTCCCCGGTGACCCGATTCAGGCACTGGCCGGAGAGAAGAAGGCAGACCCGCTCGTTGCGGCGATGCTTCGCGAGAAGTACCACCTCAACGACTCGTTCCTGTCGCAGTACTGGAACTACATTTCCAACCTCGCGACGGGCAACTTCGGCGAGACCCTGACGGGACGCTCCGTCTGGGACAAGATCACCGAGGCCTTCCCGTACACGGTGAACCTGGCCTTCATCGCCTTCGCCATCGAAGCCGCCGTCGGCGTCCTCGCGGGCATCATGGCCGCCCTGCGCCGTGGCAAGTTCCTCGACCAGCTGGTGCTCCTGTCCACCCTGCTGGTCATCTCGATCCCGGTCTTCGTGAGCGGCTTCATCCTCCAGCTGACGCTGGGCGTACAGCTCAAGAACAGCTGGGGCATCGACTTCTTCCCCGTCTCCTTCAACGAGAACTACGGCATCCGCGCCTACCTCCTCCCGGCGCTGGTACTCGCCTCGACCTCGCTGGCGTACGTGGCCCGACTGACCCGTACCTCTCTGATGGAGACGATGCGCGCGGACTACGTGCGCACCGCCACGGCCAAGGGACTGCCCCGCCGCCGCGTCGTCGGACGCCACGCGCTGCGCAACGCCCTGATCCCGATCGTCACCTTCCTCGGCGCCGACCTCGGCTCCCTGATGGGTGGCGCGGTCATCACCGAGAAGATCTTCAACATCCACGGGATCGGCGGCCTGCTGGCCGAGTCGGTGTACCGGAAGGAGGGCACCGTGATCGTGGGCGTCGTCTCGCTCCTGATCATCGTGTACCTCGTCGCCAACCTGGCCGTGGACCTGCTCTACGCAGTGCTTGACCCGAGGATCCGCTATGCGTGACACAACAACGGTGGGGGACGAGTTGACCGGCACCCAGACCACCGAAGCCCCCGCCGGCCCGGCCGCCCAGCCCGGCAAGCGCGGCAAGCAGAAGAAGGCGCGCGAGGCCAGCCTCTGGTCCGACGCCATCTCCGACCTGCGCCGCAACCCGATCTTCCTGGTCGGCGCCGTGCTGGTGCTCTTCATGCTGGTGCTGTCGATCGCGCCGCAGTGGTTCACCCCCGGCAGCCCCTTCGAGGCCACTGCGTGCAAGCTCCAGGACTCGCTCAAGAAGCCGAGCTCGGACCACTGGTTCGGCTTCGACGTCCAGGGCTGCGACGTCTACACGCGTACCGTGTGGGCCGCCCGCAACTCCGTCATCGTCGGTGTCGTGAGCACCACCCTGGTGCTCATCGTCGGCGGTCTGCTCGGCCTGCTGGCCGGCTGGGTCGGCGGCATCATCGACAGCCTGCTGTCCCGCTTCACCGAGATCTTCTTCGCGATCCCGCTGCTGCTCGGCGGCATGCTGATCATGTCGGGTCTCGGCAAGGGCAACGCCTGGACCGTGTCGGTCGTGCTCGCCACCCTCGGCTGGCCGCAGATCTTCCGCATCATGCGTTCCTCGGTGCTGCAGAACAAGAACAACGACTACGTGGTCGCCGCCCGTGCCCTCGGTGCCGGCACCATGCGCATCACGATGCGGCACATCCTGCCGAACGCCATCGCCCCCGTCATCGTGGTCGGTGCGATCAGCCTGGGTGTCTACATCTCCTCCGAGGCGGCCCTGTCGTTCCTCGGCATCGGTGTGCAGTCCCCGGAGATCTCCTGGGGTCTGATGGTCAGCGATGCGAAGGACCGCTGGCTGCAGGCTCCGCACGTGCTCCTCTTCCCGGCCGCCGCGCTGAGCGTCACCGTGCTCGCGTTCATCATGGTCGGCGACGCGGTGCGCGACGCCCTCGACCCGAAGCTGCGCTGAGGAAGGGCGTACGTTGACCATCATCGACAAGACCTCGAACGTCCCCGCGCCGCGCTCGGCGCCGGAGGGGACCCCCCTGCTCGAAGTGCGCGACCTGCACGTCGAGTTCCACACCCGCGACGGTGTCGCCAAGGCCGTCAACGGAGTCTCGTACTCCGTGAACGCCGGCGAGACCCTCGCCGTCCTCGGCGAGTCCGGCTCGGGCAAGTCCGTGACGGCGCAGGCCATCATGGGCATCCTCGACATGCCCCCCGGCAAGATCCCGTCCGGCGAGATCCTCTTCCAGGGCACGGACCTGCTGAAGCTCCCGGCCGAGGACTTCCGCAAGATCCGCGGCCAGAAGATCGCCATGATCTTCCAGGACGCGCTCTCCTCGCTGAACCCGGTGCACAGCGTGGGCGCCCAGCTCGGCGAGATGTTCCGCGTCCACCGCGGGATGTCCAAGAAGGACGCCACGGCCAAGGCCGTCGAGCTCATGGACCGCGTGAAGATCCCCGCCGCCAAGGCGCGCGTGGGGGACTACCCGCACCAGTTCTCCGGCGGTATGCGCCAGCGCATCATGATCGCCATGGCGATGGCCCTGGAGCCCGACCTGATCATCGCCGACGAGCCCACCACGGCTCTCGACGTGACGGTCCAGGCCCAGGTCATGGACCTGCTCGCGGAGCTCCAGCGCGAGATGAACATGGGTCTGATCCTGATCACCCACGACCTCGGCGTCGTCGCCGACGTCGCGGACAAGATCGCCGTCATGTACGGCGGCCGGATCGTCGAGAACGCCCCGGTCCACGAGATCTACAAGCGCCCGGCGCACCCGTACACCCGCGGTCTGCTGGACTCGATCCCGCGCCTGGACCAGAAGGGCCAGGAGCTCTACGCGATCAAGGGCCTGCCGCCCAACCTGCTGAACATCCCCTCGGGCTGCGCCTTCAACCCGCGCTGCCCGAAGGCGCAGGACATCTGCCGTACCGACGTTCCGGTCCTGCACCCGGTGTCCGAGCAGGACGGCACCGAAATGGCCGGCCGCACCAGCGCGTGCCACTTCTGGAAGGAGCAGATCCATGGCTGAGCTCACCAAGAACGCCCTTGAGCGCGAGCCGATCCTCCAGGTCCGCAACCTGGTCAAGCACTTCCCGCTGACCCAGGGCATCCTGTTCAAGAAGCAGGTCGGAGCGGTCAAGGCCGTCGACGGCGTCTCCTTCGACCTCTACCGGGGCGAGACCCTCGGCATCGTCGGCGAGTCCGGCTGTGGCAAGTCCACCGTCGCCAAGCTGCTGATGAGCCTGGAGAAGGCCACCGCAGGCGAGGTCTTCTACAAGGGCCAGGACATCACCAAGCTGTCCGGCAAGGCCCTGAAGGCCGTCCGCCGCAACATCCAGATGGTGTTCCAGGACCCGTACACCTCGCTGAACCCGCGTATGACGGTCGGCGACATCATCGGCGAGCCGTACGAGATCCACCCCGAGGTGGCTCCCAAGGGCGACCGGCGCCGCAAGGTCCAGGAGCTCCTGGACGTCGTGGGCCTGAACCCGGAGTACATCAACCGGTACCCGCACCAGTTCTCCGGCGGCCAGCGCCAGCGCATCGGCATCGCCCGCGGCCTCGCGCTCAACCCGGAGATCATCATCTGCGACGAGCCGGTCTCCGCGCTCGACGTGTCGGTGCAGGCACAGGTCATCAACCTGATGGAGAAGCTCCAGGACGAGTTCAACCTGTCCTACGTCTTCATCGCGCACGACCTGTCGATCGTCCGGCACATCTCGGACCGCGTGGGCGTCATGTACCTCGGCAAGATGGCCGAGATCGGCACCGACGCGCAGATCTACGACCACCCGACCCACCCGTACACGCAGGCGCTGCTCTCCGCCGTCCCGGTCCCGGACCCGGACGCCCGCGAGGGCCGCGATCGGATCATCCTGACCGGCGACGTGCCCTCCCCGGCCAACCCGCCGTCGGGCTGCCGCTTCCGCACCCGCTGCTGGAAGGCCGAGGAGCGCTGCTCCACGGAGGAGCCGCTGCTGGCGATCCCGACGCGCTTCCAGGGTGTGGACACCCCGGCCGCGCACGAGTCGGCCTGCCACTTCGCGGAGGAGAAGGCCATCCTGGCCGTCTGATCCCGCACAGCGGTACGCACTCCCGGGCGCCCGGGCCGGATCCCTCCGGCCCGGGCGCTCCGGCGTCCGCCCCGGGGCGACGGCGACGGTGATGGTGACGGCGACGGCCTGAAAAAGCCGGTTGCGTCCGCCCGGCACCCCGGCCGACAGTGGCCGGATGACCGAGACCCAGCACGACCAGCGGGGGTTCGCATGCTGACCGTGAGGCCCGCCGGGCCCGGGGACGCCGCGGACGTGTGCGCCCTCCTCAACGCCGTCGACGTGATCGAGATCGGCCGCCCCGAGACCGACCTGGGCACCGTCGAGGCCGACCTCCTGCACCCCGGCGTCGACCTCGCCACCGACTCCTGGCTCGCCTTCGCCGACGGGCGGCTCGTCGCCTACGGCCTGGTCTGGGCCGACTCCGGTCCCGGCCGCATCGACTGCGACCACTACGTACTGCCCGGCCACGACGAGGCCGCCGTCCGGCTGCTGGAGCTGATGGAGGCCCGGGCCCACGAGATGAACGGCGGCGAGCGGGAGGGCCGGCTGCGCCTCCAGCTCAACGCGAAGCCCACCCTCGACCTCGGCCTGCTCACCGCCCGCGGCTACCGCACCGTCCGCCACTACCAGGTGATGACCCGGGCCCTCGACGAGGCCGCCGCCACCGCCCCGGCGGCGCCCCCCGGGCTCACCCTGCGCGACTGCGCCGCCGACGAGGCCGACCGGAAACGGGCCCACGCCCTGGTCGAGGAGACCTTCGCCCGGCACTTCGGCCACGTGGACCGCCCGTACGAGGCCTGGCTGGACCACATCGACGGACGCGGCCTGGACTGGTCGCTGGTCTGGATCGCCGGCCTGCCCGGCCACGGCGACGTCGGGGTCCTGCTGACCCGGGACGACCGCACCAGCATGGGGTGGGTGAGCCACATCGGCGTCGCCGAGCACCTGCGCGGCCGGGGCATCGGCTCGTACCTGCTGCGCCACGGCTTCGCCGCCTACGCGGCGCGCGGCCGCGACACCCTGGGCCTCGGCGTGGACACCGACAACGAAACCGGCGCACTCGCGCTGTACGAGGCGCACGGCATGGCCGTGCACTTCGCGGTCGACACCTGGGAGCTCCCTTTGCACTCGCAGGGGTGACAGGCGCTCGGCGCGCGGGTGCAATCGGTCCAACCGGGAGTGCACGGAACCCCATATGGGGTGACATTGGCCCCAAGTGAGTCTTGGGATCCATAGGAGGCACTCCATGCGCGGAGCCACCCACGCCAAGTGGGCCGCATGTGCGGTGGCCGTCGCCCTCGCGGCGACGGCCTGCGGCGGCGGAAGCGACAGCGGCGGGGGCGGTGGCGCGGGAATCATCAGCTCCTCGTGGGGTGACCCGCAGAACCCGCTGGAGCCGGCCAACACCAACGAGGTGCAGGGCGGCAAGGTCCTCGACATGCTCTTCCGGGGCCTGAAGCGGTACGACCCCAAGACCGGCGAGGCCAAGAACATGGTCGCCGAGAAGATCGAGACGACCGACAGCCAGAACTTCACGATCACATTGAAGGACGGCTGGAAGTTCAGCAACGACGAGCCGGTGACCGCCAAGTCCTTCGTGGACGCGTGGAACTACGCGGCGGACGTGCGCAACAAGCAGAACAACTCGCCGTTCTTCTCCGACATCGTCGGCTACGACGACCTGCACCCCGCCTCCGGCGACCCCAAGACCAAGACCATGTCCGGTCTGGTCGTCAAGGACGACAAGACCTTCACGGTCGCCCTCAAGGAGAAGTTCTCCACCTGGCCCGAGACCCTCGGCTACCAGGCGTTCTCCCCGCTGCCCCAGAGCTTCTTCACCGACCACGCCGGCTGGCTGAACAAGCCCGTCGGCAACGGCCCGTACACGGTGGACTCGTACACCAAGGGCACCGGCATGAAGCTGCGCAAGTGGGAGGCGTACACCGGCGAGGACAAGGCGCAGAACGGCGGCGTGGACCTGAAGGTCTACACCGACAACAACACCGCCTACACCGACCTGATCTCCGGCAACCTCGACCTCGTCGACGACGTCCCGGCGCAGCAGCTGAAGAACGTCAAGAACGACCTCGGCGACCGCTACATCAACCAGCCCGCCCTGATCATCCAGACCCTCACCTTCCCGCTGTACGACGCCCAGTGGAGCAAGCCGGGCATGGAGAAGGTCCGCCAGGGCATCTCGCGGGCCATCAACCGAGACGAGATCACCAAGCAGATCTTCCGCGAGACCCGAACCCCGGCCAAGGACTGGACCTCGCCGGCCCTCGGCGACAAGGGCGGCTTCTCCGCCACGGCCTGCGGCGACGCCTGCGCCTACGACCCGGCCGAGGCCAAGAAGCTCATCCAGGAGGGCGGCGGACTGCCCGGCGGCAAGGTCACGCTGACCTCGAACGTCGACACCGGATCGCACCGCGACTGGATGGACGCCGTCTGCAACAGCATCAACAACGCGCTGGGCGAGGGACCCGTCTGCACGGTCAACCCGGTCGGCACCTTCGCCGACTTCCGCAACCAGCAGAGCAGCTTCAAGCTGACCGGCCCGTTCCGCTCCGGCTGGCAGGCCGACTACCCGCTGATCCAGAACTTCCTGGAGCCGCTCTACTACACCAACGCCTCCTCCAACTACGGGAAGTTCAACAACAAGGACTTCGACGCCCTCGTCGACGAGGCGAACCGGGAGAGCGACGCGGCCAAGGCCACTGGCAAGTTCCGCGACGCCGAGAAGATCCTCGCCGAGCAGATGCCGTCCATCCCGCTCTGGTACCAGAACGGCAGCGCCGGCCACTCCGAGCGGATCTCGGACGTGGCGCTCAACCAGTTCAGCGTTCCGGTCTACGACCAGATCAAGGTCAGCTGACCCACCGACGGATCGATCCTGGAGCAGTCCATGGGACGTTATGTGATCCGGCGGCTGCTCCAGATGATCCCGGTGTTCATCGGCAGCACGTTCCTGATCTTCTTCATGGTGTACGCGCTCGGCGACCCGGTCGCGGCCCTCTTCGGGGACAAGGCCCCCGACCCCGCCACCGCCGCGCGCATCCGCAAGGACCTCTACCTCGACCGGCCCCTGTGGGAGCAGTACCTCCACTACATGGGCCAGATCTTCAAGGGCGACTTCGGCACGGCCTTCAACGGACAGAAGGTCACCTCCCTGATGTCCACGGCCTTCCCCGTCACCCTGCGTCTGACCATCGTCGCGATCGTCATCGAGATCATCGTCGGCATCACCCTGGGCGTGGTCAGCGGCCTGCGCCGCGGCAAGGCCATCGACACCACCCTGCTGGTGCTCACCCTCGTCGTCATCTCGGTGCCCACCTTCGTCACCGGCTACCTGCTCCAGTTCCTCTTCGGGGTCAAGTGGGGCTGGGTGCGGCCCACCGTCTCCCCGGACGCCCCCTTCGACGAGCTGATCCTGCCCGGCATCGTCCTCGCACTGGTCTCCCTCGCGTACGTCACCCGGCTCTCCCGCACCTCGATCGCCGAGAACGTGAAAGCCGACTACGTGCGCACCGCCGTCGCCAAGGGCCTGCCGCGGCGCCGGGTCATCACCCGGCACCTGCTGCGCAACTCGCTGATCCCCGTGGTCACCTTCATCGGAACCGACATCGGCGCCCTGATGGGCGGCGCGATCGTCACCGAGCGGATCTTCAACATCCACGGCGTCGGCTACCAGCTCTACCAGGGCATCCTGCGCAACAACGCCCCGACCGTGGTCGGCTTCGTGACCATCCTCGTCATCGTCTTCCTACTGGCGAACCTGCTCGTCGACCTGCTCTACGCGGTCCTGGACCCGAGGATCCGTTATGCCTGAGCCCGAGCGCCCCGAAGACCGCGGCGGCTACGACCCCGTCGGCCCCCGCCCGAACGAGGCGATGTCCCCGACCGGACAGGGCGGGGCCATGGACCTCGCCCTGGAAGAGGCCGAAAGCATCGAGGGCATCGCGAAGGGCCCCGGGCCGGACGCCCGGACGGAGAAGGCCCGGTCCCTGTGGTCCGACGCCTGGCACCAGCTGCGCCGCAACCCCGTCTTCATCGTCTCCGCCCTGCTGATCCTCTTCCTCGTCGTCCTCGCGATCTGGCCGCAGCTCATCGCGAGCGGCGACCCCCTCAAGTGCGACCTGTCCAAGTCCCAGCAGGGCTCCGCCCCCGGCCACCCCTTCGGCTACGACACCCAGGGCTGCGACGTGTACACCCGTACCGTCTACGGCGCCCGCGCCTCCATCACCGTGGGCATCTGCGCCACCCTGGGGGCCGCCCTGCTCGGCTCGGTGCTCGGCGGGCTCGCCGGGTTCTTCGGCGGCTGGGGCGACGCGCTGCTGTCCCGGGTCGCGGACATCTTCTTCGGCATCCCGGTCGTCCTGGGCGGCCTGGTGTTCCTGTCCGTCGTCACGAGCACCACCGTCTGGCCCGTGGTCGGCTTCATCGTGCTGCTGGGCTGGCCGCAGCTGGCCCGCATCGCCCGCGGCTCGGTGATCACCGCCAAACAGAACGACTACGTCCAGGCCGCGCGGGCGCTCGGCGCCGGCAACGGCCGGATGATGCTGCGGCACGTGGCGCCCAACGCCGTCGCGCCCGTCATCGTCGTCGCCACCATCGCGCTGGGCACGTACATCGCCCTGGAGGCCACGCTGTCCTTCCTCGGCGTGGGCCTGCGCCCGCCCACGGTCTCCTGGGGCATCGACATCTCGAACGCGGCCTCGCAGATCCGCAACGCCCCGCACATGCTGCTCTACCCGGCGGGCGCGCTGAGTCTGACCGTGCTCGCCTTCATCATGCTCGGCGACGCGGTGCGCGACGCCCTCGACCCCAAGCTGCGCTGAGGAGCCCCGCACATGCTGCTCGAAGTCCGCGACCTCCATGTGGAGTTCCGCACGCGGGACGGAGTCGCCAAGGCCGTCAACGGCGTCAACTACTCGGTGGACGAGGGCGAGACGCTCGCGGTGCTCGGCGAATCCGGCTCGGGCAAGTCGGTGACCGCGCAGGCCGTGATGGGCATCCTGGACGTGCCGCCGGGCCGGATCGCGGGCGGCGAGATCCTGTTCAAGGGCAAGGACCTCCTGAAGATGAAGGAGGAGGAACGCCGGAAGATCCGCGGCGCCGACATGGCGATGATCTTCCAGGACGCCCTGTCCTCCCTCAACCCCGTGCTCAGCGTGGGCGCGCAGCTCGGCGAGATGTACGAGGTCCACCGCGGGATGTCCCGCAAGGACGCCCGGGCCAAGGCCGTCGAGCTGATGGACCGGGTGAAGATCCCGGCCGCCAAGGAACGGGTGGGCGACTACCCGCACCAGTTCTCCGGCGGCATGCGCCAGCGCATCATGATCGCCATGGCGATGGCCCTTGAGCCCTCGCTGATCATCGCGGACGAGCCGACGACGGCGCTGGACGTCACCGTGCAGGCCCAGGTCATGGACCTGCTCGCCGAGCTCCAGCGCGAGCTCAACATGGGGCTCATCCTGATCACCCACGACCTGGGCGTGGTCGCCGACGTCGCCGACAAGATCGCCGTCATGTACGCCGGCCGGATCGTCGAGGCGGCCCCGGTCCACGAGATCTACAAGGCGCCCGCCCACCCGTACACCCGGGGCCTGCTGGACTCCATCCCGCGCCTGGACCAGAAGGGCCAGGAGCTGTACGCCATCAAGGGGCTCCCGCCGAACCTGCTGGCCATCCCGCCCGGCTGCGCCTTCAACCCGCGCTGCCCGATGGCGCAGGACGTCTGCCGCAGCGACGTCCCGCCGCTGGCGCCGGTCGCGCGGGACCGCAGCAGCGCCTGCTTCTTCTGGAAGGACTGCCTCGGTGCCTGAAGCCATCCTCGAAGTCCGGGACCTGGTCAAGCACTACCCGCTGACCCGGGGCATCCTCTTCAAGAAGCACGTCGGCGCGGTCAAGGCCGTGGACGGGGTCTCCTTCGACCTGGGGGCCGGCGAGACCCTCGGCATCGTCGGCGAGTCCGGCTGCGGCAAGTCCACCGTCGCCAAGATGCTGGTCAACCTGGAGCGCCCGACCGCCGGCGCGATCCGCTACAAGGGCGAGGACCTCACCAAGCTCTCGGGCCGCGCCCTGAAGGCCGTCCGCCGCAACATCCAGATGGTGTTCCAGGACCCGTACACCTCGCTGAACCCGCGCATGACGGTCGGCGACATCATCGGCGAGCCGTACGAGATCCACCCCGAGGTGGCTCCCAAGGGCGACCGGCGCCGCAAGGTCCAGGACCTGCTGGACGTGGTCGGCCTGAACCCGGAGTACATCAACCGCTACCCGCACCAGTTCTCCGGCGGCCAGCGCCAGCGCATCGGCATCGCCCGCGGCCTCGCCCTGCAACCGGAGATCATCGTCGCGGACGAACCCGTCTCGGCCCTCGACGTGTCCGTCCAGGCCCAGGTCGTCAACCTGCTGGAACGGCTGCAGAACGAGTTCGACCTCTCCTACGTGTTCATCGCCCACGACCTCTCGATCGTGCGGCACATCTCCGACCGGGTCGGCGTGATGTACCTGGGGCGGATCGTCGAGATCGGCACCGACACCCAGATCTACGACCACCCGACCCACCCGTACACCCAGGCGCTGCTCTCCGCCGTTCCGGTCCCGGACCCGCAGGCCCGCGCGCACCGCGAGCGGATCATCCTGACCGGCGACGTGCCCTCCCCGGCCAACCCGCCCTCGGGCTGCCGCTTCCGCACCCGCTGCTGGAAGGCCCAGGAGCGCTGCACCGTGGAGGTGCCGCTGCTGGCGGTACCGGAGGTCTTCCCGTCGGGGCCGGCGGCCCACCCCTCGGCCTGCCACTTCGCGGCCGAGAAGCAGGTGGTCCCGCAGACCGGTCCGGACGCGCCCCCGCCTCCGCCCCCGCCGCCCCCGCCGCCCCCGACTCCGCTGACCAAGGAATAGGGAGCAGGGCGCCGGGCCTTGAGGCTCATGTCGGCCATACGGGTGGTTTCATCCCGTACCGGCCGGAACCGCGACAATGCCCGACCCGGGCCGCCGCTCATTTCTCGCCACCCCTGCGAACCCGTCCCGAACGCCACCGACACCACCGCAACGCGGTTAACACGTAGGCAACTTGACCGTTTTCGCCCCGAGATCTGGGGCGGGCAGCCTGAGGGCAGTGCGGCCGTGCGGGTGCCGACAGCCGGCCGGGGAGGCGTACAGACTCCCCGGTCGGCGTTTTCGTGCCCCCGGGCGTGCGCGGCATGCGCCCCTCGTGCTGCCGGAATTCGATCGATGCGCTGGTACGGATAGTTATGATCCGTAGCGCACGGTGGGTATGAGTCTGCCGAGCACCGAGTACGCGTACCGATATCCGCTCGACGTGGAGGTGAAACGCCGTGGCACTCTCGATCTCGGCCGTGGTGCTGCTGGCGGTCATCGTCTTCCTACTGGTCCGCAGGTCGGGCCTGAAGGCGGGACACGCGGTGGTCTGTGTATTGCTCGGCTTCTATCTGGCGAGCTCGACGATGGCCCCGACGCTCGACCAGCTCACCACGAACGTGGCCAGCATGATCAGTGGCCTCAAGTTGTAGGACTCGCCTCGTAGTCTTGGCCCCATGAACGGTCTTCCCGCCCGGCGCCTCCTCCTCGTGCACGCGCACCCGGACGACGAGTCGATCAACAACGGCGTCACCATGGCCAAGTACGCGGCCGAGGGTGCCCACGTCGCCCTGGTGACCTGCACCCTCGGCGAGGAGGGCGAGGTCATCCCGCCCGGCCTCGCCCACCTGGCGGCCGACCGCGACGACGCCCTCGGCGCGCACCGCATCGGCGAGCTCGCCGCGGCGATGGCCGAACTCGGGGTCACCGACCACCGGTTCCTCGGCGGCCCCGGCCGCTTCCGGGACTCCGGGATGATGGGCGCCGAGCAGAACCGCCGGCCGGGCGCCTTCTGGTCCGCCGACGTGGACGAGGCCGCGGCGTACCTCGTGGAGGTGATCCGCGAGCTGCGCCCGCAGGTCCTGGTCACCTACGACCCGGACGGCGGTTACGGGCACCCCGACCACATCCAGGCCCACCGCGTCGCCATGCGGGCGGCCGAGCTGGCGGCGGAGCCGACGTACCGCCGCGACCTCGGAGCCCCGCACGCGATCGGGAAGGTCTACTGGAACCGCGTCCCGCGCTCGGTCGTCGAGGAGGGCTTCGAGCGGCTGCGCGAGGCCGGGGCGAAGGTGCCCTTCCCGGGGCTGGCGGCTCCGGACGACGTGCCCGGGGTGGTGGCCGACGAGCGGATCACCGCCGAAATCGAGGCGGACGAGACCGCCGTGGCGGCCAAGGCGGCCGCGATGCGCGCCCACGAGACCCAGATCGCCGTGGACGGCCCCTTCTTCGCGCTCTCCAACGACCTGGCGCAGCCGCTGTTCGCCCGCGAGTACTACGAGCTGGTCGAGGGCCGGCCGGGCGCCCCGGCGGGCGAGCGCGAGCGGGACCTCTTCGCGGGGGTGCAGGCATGAACGGGACGCTGACACCGGGCCGGATCGCCGTCCTGCTGGGCTTGTTGGTCGCGGGCGTGCTCACCGGGACGGCCGGCTGGCTCGTGGTGGACCTGTGGTTCCCCGGCGGGCTGGTGCTGGCGCTGCTGGCCCTCTTCGGGCTGTTCCTGGGCGGCCGGATCGCCGTGGGGACCGGGCTCGGGGTGGGCGTGGGGGTGATCGGCTGGTTCCTCGCGTACGTGATCCTCAGCGTGCCGAGGCCGGAAGGCGACTTCCTGCTCAGTTCCGCCGGAATCGGCATGTATGCCTATCTTTTGGGCGGGGCCGTGCTCGCTGTGATCTGCGCCACGATGCGCGGTGCGGGGGACAGGCCGGTTTCGGCCGCGCGGCCCGGCAGGTGACGTGCCGTTGAACTCCGCCGGAGTGCGCGTTGACGGAGGGTCGGGGGCGGCTCGGGAGGCACTTGGAAGGGGTCAAGGGGAACCCTTCATTCCCGGGGGTCAGTTGCGGGCGGGCGGCGGCCAGTATGGTGGACGGGCCGCCGAGCTGCCCGCGCACGGTATGACGGGCGGCGGAGCCAACCGGGAGAACCTGCCTTGAGTCGTGAAACTGACAGTTCGTCCTCCGGGCCCAAGGGGCACGGTGGAGCCGCTTACCCCTCGGGGACGCCGCCGTATGGAACCGGCCAGTATCCGTCCACGGACGCTACCGCGACCGCCCCGGAGGGGAACTCTGTGACTGCCAAGCCGTCCACGCCCGATTCCGACGGGCCGAAGACCGAGACCACCCTGACGACCCGGATCCGGATCAACATCCCGGGTTCGCGGCCGATTCCGCCCGTGGTCGTACGCACTCCGGTCGCGGCGGCGGCCGCCGAGCCGGCCCCCGAGCCCGCGCCCGAACCCGTCGCGGAGCCCGAGCCGGCGCCGGCGCCGGCGCAGGCCGCGCAGGAGGAGGCGGCCAGCAACTGGTTCGCCCCGCGCAAGGCGGCCACGCCGCCGCCCCCGCCGCCGGGTGGGGGTGCGGGCGCGGGTGCTCCCGCGGGCCCGCGCCCGGGCGCTCCGGCGATGGGCGGCCCGAGCATGGGCGCTCCGACTGCGGGTGCTCCCTCGATGGGCGCCCCGGGCATGGGCGCTCCCGCCATGGGTGGCCCCTCGATGGGCGCTCCCGCCATGGGTGGCCCCTCGATGGGCGCTCCCTCGATGGGTGCTCCGAGTATGGGCGCTCCCGCCATGGGTGCCCCCGCCATTGGTGCCCCCTCAATGGGTGGCCCCGCGACGGGTGCTCCCACGACGAGTGCTCCCCCGATGGGTGGCCCTGCCATGGGTGCCCCGAGTATGGGTGCTCCCGGCATGGGTGCTCCGGCTACGGGTGCCCCCGTGATGGGTGCTCCGAGCGCGGGCGCTCCGAGCATGGGTGCTCCCGGCGTGGGTGCTCCGGCGATGGGTGCCCCGAGCATGGGTGCTCCGGCTGCGGGTGCTCCCGCCATGGGCGCTCCCGCCATGGGTGGGCCGGGGCGCGGTCCCGGTGCAGGTCCCGCGGGTCCGCGTCCGGGTGCACCGGCGGGTCCCGGCCCCGCCCCCGGCCCCCGGTTCGACCCGGCGGGCCCCTCCGGCCCCGGTTTCACCTCGGCTCCGGCCGGCGGCGACCCGGGCTATGGCCCCGGCCCAGCCGGACCCGTCTTCGACACTCCCGCCCAGGGGTTCGCGGCCCCCGCCGCGCCCGGGGTCCGGCCGGTCGGCGGGCCCGGGGTCGGCACCACCCAGGGCTTCCCCGCGTACGGGAACGGCCGCCCGGGCGACGCCCCGACCGGCCCCACCGGCGGCCCCGCGCTCGGCACCTTCCCCGTCGACGAGCAGCCGCCCCGCTGGCCCGGCCCCGAGCTGGACACCCCGGGACGCCCGGGCCCGGGCCCGGGCCCCGCCCCGACCCCGCGGCCGGTGCCCACCCGGATCACCGCCGCCCCGGAACCGGCCGACCAGGCCCCGGCCCCGGCCAAGGCCCCGGCCAAGGCGGCCGCCACCGCCAAGCCCGCCAAGAAGGGCCGCAACAAGCTCGTCCTGCTCGGCGGCGCGGTCGTCGCCGTCATCGGCCTGGCCTACGGAGCCGGCCTGCTCCTGAACCACTCCGACGTCCCCAAGGGCACCACCGTCCTCGGCGTCGACATCAGCGGCAGCCGCGACGAGGCCGTGTCCAAACTCCAGACGGCCTTCGGCAACCGCGCCGCGGCCCCCCTGCAGCTCAGCGTCGGCGGCAAGCAGGTCGAGCTGAAGCCCGACAAGGCCGGCCTGGTCCTGGACAGCCAGACCACCGTGCGCAATGCGGCGGGCAGCGACTACAACCCCGTCACGGTCATCGGCTCGCTCCTCGGCAACGAGCGCGTCGCCGACCCCGTGATGCCGGTCGACGAGGAGAAGCTCCAGGTCGCCCTCCAGGAGCTCGCCGGCGCCGCCGGCTCCGCCACCGAGGGCACCATCACCTTCGACACCGGCAAGGCCGTCGCCGTACCCGGCAAGGCCGGCTCCACGCTGGACGTGGACGGCTCCGTCAGCCTGGTCAAGAAGGCCTTCCGCGACATGGTCGCCACCGGCCAGGCCGCCCCGGTCGAACTCCCGGTCGCCACCAAGCAGCCGGTCATCGACCAGGCCGAACTGGACCGGGCCATGAAGGACTTCGCCGAGCCCGCGATGTCGGCGACCGCCACCGTCAAGGCGGGCGTCAAGTCCATCCCCTTCGGCGCCAAGTCCCTGCCCAAGATCCTCAGCATGCAGGCGGTGGACGGCCACCTCGTCGAGAAGTACGACCTCGAAGCCCTCAAGGCGACCTACGGGAGCACCTTCGACGGCGTGCTGATCATGCGCGGCAACGGCCAGAAGACGGCCGTCACCCCGCAGGACGTCGTCGGCGCCCTCGGCAAGGCCCTGCGCGGCAAGACCCCCGCGGAGCGCATCGTCACCATCGACACGAACCCGAGCTGACGCTCGCGCCAGCAGGTCGGAGCCCCTTCCCGGACCCCCGGGGAGGGGCTCCGTCACGTCTCCCGCATGACATCCGTCATCCGCCCTCGACGACGGCCGACACTGCCGCGCGTACCCACGTACGAGCGAATCTTGAGCCATGACGACGACGACCGCGAAGTACTCCACGGCCGCCACGGACACCGGCACCGGCTGCGGGACCGTGGTGAGCTTCCGCAACGTGACCAAGAGCTACGGCCCGGTCCGGGCGGTCGACGGCCTCTCCTTCGAACTCCACCCGGGCGAGACCGTCGCACTGCTCGGCCCGAACGGGGCCGGCAAGTCCTCCACCCTCGACCTCCTGCTCGGCCTGCGTCCCGCCGACTCCGGCTCCGTCAGCCTCTTCGGCGCCACCCCGCGCGAGGCCGTCGCGGCCGGCCGGGTCGGAGCCATGCTCCAGACCGGCGGCCTGATGGAGGACGTGACCGTACGGGAACTCGTCGCGCTCGCCTGCGCCCTGCACCCCCGCCCCCACCCGGTCGACCAGGTGCTCGGCCTCGCCGGTGTCGCCGAGATCGCCGGCCGCATGGTCAACAAGCTCTCCGGCGGCCAGGAGCAGCGCGTGCGCTTCGCGCTCGCCACCGCCGGCCGGGGCGACCTGATCGTGCTCGACGAGCCGACCACCGGCATGGACGTGACCTCCCGCCAGGCCTTCTGGGCCACGATGCGCCAGCAGGCCGCCGAGGGCCGCACCGTCCTCTTCGCCACGCACTACCTGGAAGAGGCCGACGCCATCGCCGACCGGGTCATCGTGCTGCACAGGGGTCGCGTGCTCGCGGACGGCACCGCGGCCGAGATCAAGGCCAGGGCCGGCGCCCGCCGGATCGCCTTCGACCTCGCGGAGGGCTCCTTCGACGAGGGCGCCCTGCGCGCGCTCCCGTACCTGACCGGCTACGAGCGGCACGGCGAGACCGTACGCCTCCAGTCCGCCGACGCCGACGCCACGGTCCACGCCGTCTACGCCCTGGGGCTGCGCCCCCGCAACCTGGAGGTCGCCGGCCTGGGCCTGGAACAGGCCTTCATCGCCCTCACCGAGGCCGAGGAGGCCGACGCATCATGATCGACAACGGCACCGCCAGGCTCGTCCGGCTCGAAGTCACCCGGGCCCTGCGCAACAAGAAGTACCTCTTCTTCACCGTCCTCTACCCGGCGGCCCTCTTCCTGATGCTCGGCGGCACCCTGGACGGCACGACGAAGGTCATGGGCACGGACCTGACCATGCCCGCCTTCTACATGGTGGCGATGGCCTCCTTCGGCGCCCTGACGGCCGTCCTGATGGGCAACAGCGAGCGCATCGCCAAGGAGCGGGAGAAGGGCTGGGTCCGCCAGCTGCGGCTCACCGCCCTGCCCGGACGCGGGTACGTCCTTGCGAAGACCGCCAGCGCCGCCGTTCTCTCCCTGCCCTCGATCCTGGTCGTCTTCGGCGTCGCCGCGGCCGTGAAGGGCGTACGGTTCGAGGCCTGGCAGTGGCTCGCCCTGACCGGCTCCATCTGGGCCGGCAGCCTCGTCTTCGCCGCCCTCGGCGTGGCCATCGGATACCTGGCGTCCGGCGACAACGTACGCCCGATCACCATGCTGTGCTACTTCGGCCTCTCGATCCTCGGCGGCCTGTGGATGCCCACGACGAACTTCCCGCAGTGGCTGCGCGACATCTGCGCATGGCTGCCGACCCACGCCTACGCCGGCCTCGGCATGGCCATCGAGCAGGGCGGCGCGCCGCACGCCAAGGACGTCGCGATCCTCGCGGTGTACTTCGTACTGTTCACTGGTGCCGCCGCCTGGCTGTACCGCAAGGACTCGTTGAAGGCATGACGGCCGTGAGTGGGGCGAGAAGACGATGATCGGAGTCCCGCCGCAGACCCGCCGGCACCGGATCGTGAAATCGCTGTGGATCGGCCTGTGGCTCTTCTACCTCAGCGCACCCGTCACCGACCTGATCAGCGGCGGACACAGCCCCGGGGTCCGGCTGCTCGGCGGCCTGGGCCTCGCGGCCTTCGTCGCCTGGTACCTGGTCCTCGTCTTCCGCACCGCCCGGCGGATGCCGGAGGGGAGGGTCCTGGCCTCCGTGGCGGTGCTCTCCGCCCAGGCCACGGTCCTCTCCCTGACGCTGGGCCGCGAGTGGCTCGTGCTCTTCGTCTACGTGTCCATCTCCTCCGGCGCCGCGCTGCCCGGGGAGATCTCCCGCTGGACGGTCCCCGGCGCGACCGCGCTGCTGACGGCGACGGCCTTCGCGGTGCCGGGCGGCGACGAGTACCTGGCCGGACTGCTCATCCCGGCCCTGATGGGCGGCTTCGCGATGGTCGGCGTCCGCGCGATGATCCGGACCACCCTGGAACTGAGCGAGGCGCGCGCCACGGTGGCGCAGCTCGCCGCCAACGAGGAGCGGCTGCGGATGGCCCGGGACCTGCACGACCTGCTGGGGCACTCCCTGTCGCTGATCACGCTCAAGAGCGAGCTGGCGGGGCGGATGCTGCCCGCGGACCCCGGGGCGGCGGCCCAGCAGGTCGCGGACATCGAGCGGGTCAGCCGCCAGGCCCTGGTCGACGTACGGGAGGCCGTGAGCGGCTACCGCCGGCCGACCCTGCCCGGCGAACTGGCGGGCGCGCGGACCGCGTTGACCGCGGCCGGCGTGCAGGCCGCCCTGCCGGCCGAGCTCACGGCGGAGCTGACGGAGGAGCAGGAGAGCGCCCTGGCCTGGTCCCTGCGCGAGGCTGTGACGAACGTGGTCCGGCACAGCGGGGCCAGGCGCTGCACCGTCACCCTGGAGACCCGCCACACCCTGGCGGGGCCGGTCGTGGAGCTGGCCGTCACGGACGACGGAGCGGGCGGCCCGGCCGCCGCCGGCAACGGCCTGACGGGCCTCACGGAACGCCTGGAGGCGGTCGGAGGCACCCTGTCGGCAGGCCCCGCGGGCAAGACGGGCTTCCGCCTCCTCGCCAGCGTCCCCCTAGGATCGGGCACATGACCCCACGACCCATCAGGATCCTCCTGGCCGAGGACCAGGCGATGGTCCGGGAGGCCCTGGCGGCGCTGCTCGGCCTGGAGCCGGACATCGAAGTGCTGGCCCAAGTCGCCCGCGGGGACGAGGTGGTGGCGGCCGCGCGGGCGCACGACGTGAACGTCGCGCTGCTGGACATCGAGATGCCGGGCATGACCGGCATCGAGGCGGCCGCGGCCCTGCGCAAGGCCCTGCCGTCGCTGCGGATCGTGATCCTGACGACCTTCGGCCGCCCCGGCTACCTGCGCGGCGCGATGGAGGCGGGGGCCTCGGCCTTCCTGGTCAAGGACGCGCCGGCCGCCCAGCTCGCGCAGGCGGTGCGCAAGGTCCTGGCGGGCGAGCGCGTCATCGACCCCACCCTGGCCGCGGCGGCCCTCGCCGAGGGCGCGAACCCGCTGACGGACCGGGAGCGGGAAGTGCTGCGCGCGGCGGAGAGCGGCGCGACCAACGCCGAGCTGGCGGACCTCCTGCACCTGTCCCGGGGCACGGTCCGCAACTACCTCTCGACCGCGATCCAGAAACTGGCCTCCCGCAACCGCGCCGAAGCCGTCCGCACGGCCCGCGAAAAGGGCTGGCTCTGACCGACCCGGGCGGAGCCCGAGCTCTGCCCGAGGGGTCAGTTCAGGAGGGCCCGGGCCGCGGAGGCCTCGGCGCGCAGGCGGGACGCCGCGGCGGTGTCCACCGCCGCCACGACCTCGGCGTACGCGTCGAGCTCCGTCGCGCCCTCGACGAACGACCCCCGCTCCACCAGCAGCCGGGCCCGCTCGTACCGCAGCGACGCCGGATGCGAAGGCAGCAGCAGGGACAGGTCCAGTGCCCACAGCGCGACCGCCGACTGCTCCGGCCGGGTCTGCGCCCACGCGCGGATGTTGTTCAGGATCCGCAGCACGATGTCCAGCGTCCGCGCGGGCGACCGAGGCCCCTGCGCCAGCTCCGCCGGGCCGGCCCCCAGGGAGGCGCCGCCCGCGAACGGGTCCACCACCACCCCGTCCTCCGGGTCCCCGAAGCCGACCACGAAGTGCCCGGGCAGGGCCAGCCCGTACACCGGCGCCCCCGCCCGCCGGGCCACCTCCAGCCAGACCACCGACAACAGGATCGGCAGCCCCCGCCGGCGCCGCAGCACCTCGTGCAGCAGCGAGGAGGAGAGCCGGTCGTAGTCCGCCGGGGTGCCGTGGAAGCCGAGCCGCCCGCCCAGCAGCTCCGTCACCGCCGAGGCCCAGGCCCGCCCGTCGCGCAGCCCGTACGGCAGCATCCCGGCCAGCCGGTCCAGCTCGATCTGCGCCCAGTCCATGGCCCGTTCGTCCAGGTCCGGATCCGCCTCCGCGGCGAGCAGCAGGCACAGCACCGCCAGGTCGGGCCGCTCGGACCGCGCCTCCCGCGCGAACTGCTCGCGCACCCCGGAGCTCACCCCGCCGCCGGGCGGTAGTGGTGGTACGAGTGGTGCGTCGCGAAGCCCATCCCGTCGTACAGCCCCCGCGCCCCCGCGTTGTCCGTCTCGACCTGGAGCCACGCCGCCGACGCGCCCTCCTCCAGCGCCCGCGCCGCCAGCGCGGCCATCACCGCCGTCGCCAGGCCGCGCCGCCGGTACGCGGGATCCACCGCGACCGCCGCGAACCCCGCCCAGCGGCCGTCCACCACGCACCGCCCGACGGCCCGGCCGCCGGCCAGGTTCGCGAACCACACCGACGGGCCCTCCACCAGCATGCGCCGGGCCAGCTCCGGGTCCCGGACCCGCCCGTAACGGCCGAGCCAGTCCGCGTCCGGGGCGCGGGTCAGGCGTACCTCCGGTGCGGCGGGAGAGTCCGCGTCCGCCAGCGGGGCCAGGGCGGCGACCCGCACCTCGGCGGACACCTCGGCCGCCCAGCCCCGGGCCTCCAGCTCCGCGCACAGCAGCTCCTGGGTGCCCGCGGCCCCCGTCGCGGCCTGGACGTAGGCCGGAAGTCCTCTTTCCGCGTACCAGGAGGTCACTCGCGCGAGTGCTTCGTCCAGCGGGACCCCCGGGTCGCCGAGCGGGAGCACGGAATTGGCCCGGCGGGTGAATCCCCGCGCCGCGCGCAGCGTCCAGTCGCCCAGGGGCTCGCTCTCCAGCGGCTGCCAGGACCGCGCGGCGACCCTCGAAAGCTCCTCGAAGGAGGCCGCAGGCCCCCTCCGGCGGGCCGGTGCCGCCGGTACGGTCTTGCCCGCGACCAGCGCCGATTCCGCGATGCGGACGGACTCGCCGGTCTTTCGTGTGATCGTCAGCACACCCTCGTTCCAGGATGTGAGAACGCCTACCGTGTCCGTGAACGCGGGGGACCCGCTCCGCCCGCTCTCCACCCGTCGTACAGACACTCGTTTACCCACGTCAGCAGGGGTAATACGAATCTCCAGCAGCCCGCCGGCAGTGATTTCCACAGCTCTGTCCGCCCCTCCTGTTCGGATCGTGCCCGGGAACGGAGATACTAGGTGCGGGCATCGACGACGCCGCGCTCCCGCGCGATATGGAAAGCCCTACCGAGGAGGAACGAGAGCGTGACCTACGTCATCGCGGAGCCTTGTGTCGACGTCAAGGACAAGGCATGCATCGAAGAGTGCCCCGTCGACTGCATCTACGAGGGCCAGCGGTCCTTGTACATCCACCCGGACGAGTGCGTCGACTGTGGTGCGTGTGAGCCGGTCTGCCCGGTCGAGGCCATCTTCTACGAGGACGACACCCCGGAGGAGTGGAAGGACTACTACAAGGCGAACGTCGAGTTCTTCGACGAGCTCGGTTCGCCCGGTGGTGCCTCCAAGCTCGGCCTGATCGAGCGCGACCACCCCTTCATCGCCGCGCTTCCCGCCGACATCAACCCCGCTGCTGAGCACTGAGGGTCTACGGCATGAGCGCCCCTCGGTCCCGTCCGGCCTTCCCGCCGCACGGGACCGAGGCGTTTTCCGAACCGCCAACCCGTCTTCGGACCGGCACCCAGAGAGAGCAGAGAACCTCGTGGCCGCAGTATCCGCCCGCCTTCCCGTCTTCCCCTGGGACAAGCTGGAGCCGTACAAGGCGACGGCGGCGGCCCACGCGGACGGCATCGTCGACCTGTCGGTCGGCACCCCCGTGGACCCGGTGCCCCAGCTGATCCAGCGCGCCCTCGTCGAGGCCGCGGACTCCCCGGGCTACCCCACCGTGTGGGGCACGGCCGCCCTGCGCGACGCGATCACCGGGTGGGTGCGGGGCCGCCTCGGCGCGAGCGCCGCCGGGCACCGCAACGTCCTGCCGGTCGTCGGCTCCAAGGAGCTGGTGGCCTGGCTGCCGACCCAGCTCGGCCTCGGCGCCGGGGACAAGGTCGCCTACCCCCGGCTCGCCTACCCGACGTACGAGGTCGGCGCACGGCTGTGCGGCGCCGAGGCCGTCGTCTACGACGACCCGACGGAGCTCGACCCGGCCGGCGTGAAGCTGCTGTGGCTCAACTCCCCGTCCAACCCCACCGGGAAGGTCATCCCCAAGGAAGACCTCGTCCGGATCGTGGCCTGGGCGCGCGAGCACGGGATCCTGCTCTTCAGCGACGAGTGCTACCTGGAACTGGGCTGGGAGGCCGAGCCCGTCTCCGTCCTCCACGACGACGTGTGCGGCGGTTCGTACGAGGGCATCGTCGCCGTCCACTCCCTGTCCAAGCGGTCCAACCTGGCGGGCTACCGGGCGGCCTTCGTCGCTGGTGACGCGGACGTGCTCGGCGAACTGCTCCAGATCCGCAAGCACGGCGGCATGATGACCCCGGCCCCGGTCCAGGCGGCCACGGTGGCGGCGCTCGGCGACGACGCGCACGTCGAGGAGCAGCGGGGGCGCTACGCCGCCCGGCGCGCGGCCCTGCGCACGGCACTGGAGGCGCACGGCTTCCGCGTCGAGCACAGCGAGGCCAGCCTCTACCTGTGGGTGACCCGCGACGAGCCCTGCTGGGACACCGTCGCCCACCTGGCCGGACTGGGCATCCTGGTGGCCCCCGGCGACTTCTACGGCGAGGCGGGCGCGAAGTTCGTGCGCGTCGCCTTCACGGCCACCGACGAGCGGGTCGAGGCGGCGGTCAAGCGCCTGGCAGGCTGAGCCGGCGCGCGCCGCGTCACACACCGCGCGAGAACGCCCGAGGGGCCGGGAGTTCGTGCTCCCGGCCCCTCGGCGTTCCCGCGGCGGTCAGCCGCCCAGCGGCCCCACGGGCAGCGTGCTCACCGGCAGGCTGCCGACCGGCAGCGCCTGCGCGGCCTGCAGCGCGGACCCGGCCGGCGGCAGCCCGCCGAGCAGGGCCGCGGCGGGGTCGGCGGCCTTGGCGGCGGTGCCGGTGGCGTCCGAGGCCGTGTCGCCGGCGGTGTTCGTCGCCGAGTCCGTGGTGGCGGTCGCGGCACCCGTGGCGTCCGGGGAGGTGAGCGCGCCCAGCTGCGGCAGCTGCGGCACGGACTCCAGGCCCGCGGCGCTGGCCGCGCCGGCCGCACCGACCACGGGAGCTGCCCCGGCTGCGAGCAGCAGCGCGGTACGGGCGATCCGGCGGGTCAGGGGGAGGGACATGATGCTCCTAAGCGGTAGCGGCTGAGTACGCCGTGTACAACCGCTCACGGGGCGGGTGGAGTTGCGGAGCCGGTGGGTAAAGGATCAGTAACGCATCGTTTAATCGGCTTCCGCGACAAGCTCATTGGATGCGCGCCGACCTGCGCTTGTACCCTCTCCGGACCCCCGCGGCCCGCCTCCCGGGTCACCCCCGTACGGGGGACGGTCCGCACGCCTGAGCGGGCGGCCGCCCGGGGTGCGGGTCGGCGGGCCGGCGGGCCGGCGGATCAGCGGATCAGCGGTTCACGAAGATCCGTACCTCGGCCGGGACCGCGTTGTGCGGATCGCCGTCACCGGACTTGCCCGGGCCGCCCTTGTCCTGCCACCGGCCCTTGGCCTCGCCGGCGATCCAGCCCTTCCACCCGTACGAGACCCGGGAGATGTTCATCCCGCGGGCATTGGCCACCGCCCACTGGGCCATCACCCGGGTGGTGCGCTGCGCGGCCTCGCCGGCGTCCTGCTTCTCCACCAGGGAGATCTCGGCCTCCTTGACGCGGCCGCCCCCGTCCTGCGCGGGGCCCGGCTCCGGCGGCATCGTGTGCAGCCCGCTCTGGCCGAAGATCCGGGCCAGGTCCGCCCGTACCTTCTGCGGATCGCCCGGCCCGGTGGGCGGCGGCCCGCCGCAGCTCACCTCGCCGCTGCCCGCGAGGGCGCCGGTCAGCACGATCGCGTCCGGCTCGTGCTTCGCGTACGCCTGCGGGAAGCCGCTGCGCTGGACCTTCTGCGCGGCGACCGTCAGGGGGAGCCTCGAATACCCCTTGATCTCCGCCAGACGGTCGTAGAAGATCCCGGCCGAGTACACCGGGTCCATGATCTGCTCCGGCGTGCCCCAGCCCTGCGAGGGCCGCTGCTGGAACAGCCCGAGCGAATCCCGGTCGCCGTGGTCGAGGTTGCGCAGCGAGGACTCCTGCATCGCGGTCGCGAGCGCGATGGTCACCGCCCGGTCCGGCAGGCCCTTGGCGACGCCCACGGCCGCTATCGTCGCCGCGTATCCGGCCTGCTCAGGGGTCATCTCGTAGGTCCGCAGGGCCCCCTCGCGGCCCGGGTCCGCGCCCTCCCGCACCGAGGCCGTGCAGTACGGCGCACCGCCACCGCCGGTCGACTCGCGTTGCACGATGAAGTAGCCGGCGAGCGCGAGCAGCACGAGCAGACCCGCGGCCGAGCGCATCGGCCTGCGGCGGCGGGGGCGGGGGCGGGGGATCTCGGACACGCGGCCCACCGTACTTGAGCCATCCGGCGCGTCCACCGGCCGGACGTACGGCCCGGTGCCACAGCCCGGGGCATTAGGGTCAGGAGCATGTCCGAATCCGAGCTGGACCTCACCCTGGACGCCGCCGAGCTGACCGCCCGGCTCGTCGACATTCCGTCCGTGAGCGGCGACGAGAAGGTACTCGCCGACCTGGTGGAACACGCGCTGCGCAACCTGCCACACCTCACCGTGGACCGGTACGGCAACAACGTGGTTGCCCGCACGGACCTCGGACGCGCCGAGCGGGTCGTACTCGCAGGCCACCTGGACACCGTGCCCATCGCCGACAACGTGCCCTCGCGCCTCGACGAGAACGACGTCCTGTGGGGCTGCGGCACCACCGACATGAAGTCCGGCGTCGCCGTGCAGCTGCGCATCGCCGCGACCGTGCCGGAGCCCAACCGGGACCTCACCTTCGTCTTCTACGACCGGGAAGAGGTCGCCGCCGACCTCAACGGCCTCGGCAAGGTCGCCGAGGCCCACCCCGACTGGCTGACCGGCGACTTCGCCGTACTGCTGGAGCCGTCCAACGCCGAGGTCGAGGGCGGCTGCCAGGGCACCCTGCGCGTGCTGCTGCGCACGGCCGGCGAGCGCGCCCACTCCGCGCGCAGCTGGATGGGCTCCAACGCCATCCACTCGGCGAGCCCGATTCTCGCCAAACTCGCGGCGTACGAACCGCGCAAGCCGGTCATCGACGGCCTGGAGTACCACGAGGGCCTCAACGCGGTGCGCATCGAGGGCGGAGTCGCCAACAACGTCATCCCCGACACGTGCACGGTCACCGTGAACTTCCGCTACGCCCCGGACCGCAGCGAGGCCGAGGCACTGGCCCACGTACGGGAGGTGTTCGCGGACTGCGACATCGCCGAGTTCGTGGTCGACGACTCCTCCGGCGGCGCCCTCCCCGGCCTCTCGCACCCGGCGGCCGCCGCCTTCATGGAGGCCGTGGGCGGCCGCGCCATGCCCAAGTTCGGCTGGACGGACGTCTCCCGCTTCAGCGCCCTGGGCGTCCCGGCGGTCAACTACGGCCCGGGCGACGCCCTGCTGGCCCACAAGGTCGACGAACGGGTCGAGACGAAGGCGATCCTGCACTGCGAGGAACGACTCCGCGCCTGGCTGACCTCCTGAATTCCGCTTGCCGTCACCTTTGTGCGCCTAACCTGATCCAACGATCAGCAGGAGGGAGCACGTCATGGGCAACCCTGAAGGTTCGGCTCGCCGTCGGCCCGAGGAGCAGCAGCTCGGGCCGGTGCTGCGCAGGCGGAGCCAGGTACAGGCGGGCAGTACGACGGACCAGCGGCTGCTGGATTCCGCCGGGCCCTCCGAGTGGGTGCACACCGATCCCTGGCGGGTCCTGCGCATCCAGTCGGAGTTCATCGAGGGCTTCGGCACGCTCGCGGAGCTGCCGCCGGCGATCAGCGTGTTCGGCTCGGCGCGGACCCCGGCGGACTCGCCGGACTACGAGGCCGGCGTACGGATCGGGCACGCCCTGGTGGACGCGGGCTTCGCGGTGATCACCGGTGGCGGTCCGGGCGCGATGGAGGCGGCCAACAAGGGCGCGCGGGAGGCCAACGGCATCTCGGTGGGCCTGGGCATCGAGCTCCCCTTCGAGCAGGGGCTCAACCAGCACGTGGACCTCGGGCTGAACTTCCGGTACTTCTTCGTCCGCAAGACGATGTTCGTGAAGTACAGCCAGGGGTTCGTGGTGCTGCCGGGCGGTCTCGGCACCTTGGACGAGCTGTTCGAGGCGCTGACCCTGGTCCAGACGCAGAAGATCACCCGCTTCCCGATCGTGCTCTTCGGCACGGAGTACTGGAGCGGGCTCGTCGACTGGCTCCGCAACACGGTGATCGCGCAGGGCAAGGCCTCGGAGAAGGACCTCTACCTCTTCCACGTCACGGACGACGTGGACGAGGCCATCGCGCTCGTCACGAAGGAAGTCGGGAAGTAGGAGGCGCAAGCCCGGGCGGCCCCGGCCGGCCCGGGCCCAGGCCCGGGCCGCGAGCCGGCGCGGCCTCCTAGGCCAGACCCCGGCGGGCGACCGCCGGGGGGCGGTGGCCCTGGATGGACGCGACCATGTCGACGATCTGCTTCGTCTCCGCGACCTCGTGGACGCGGTAGACCTGGGCGCCCAGCATGGCCGAGACGGCCGTCGTGGCCAGGGTGCCCAGCAGCCGCTCCTTGACCGGCTTGTCGAGGGTCTCGCCGACGAAGTCCTTGTTGGACAGGGAGACCAGGACCGGCCAGCCCGTCTCCGCCATCTCGCCGAGCCGGCGCGTGGCCTCCAGGGAGTGGCGGGTGTTCTTCCCGAAGTCGTGACCCGGGTCGATCATGATCGCGTCGCGCCGGACGCCGAGCGCGGCCGCGCGCTCCGCCAGCCCGACCGTGACCCGCAGGATGTCCGCCATCACGTCGTCGTACTCGATCCGGTGCGGCCGGGTGCGCGGTTCCACGCCGCCCGCGTGGGTGCAGACGATGCCGGCGCCGTAGCGCGCGGCGACCTCGGCCAGCCGGGGGTCCACCCCGCCCCACGCGTCGTTCAGCACGTCGGCCCCCGCCTCGCAGACCGCCTCGCCGACCTCGTGCCGCCAGGTGTCGACGCTGATCACCACGTCCGGGTGGCGGCGGCGCACCTCCGCGACGAAGCCGACCGTACGCCGGACCTCCTCGGCCGCGTCCACGTGCTCGCCGGGGCCCGCCTTGACACCGCCGATGTCGATGATCGCGGCGCCCTCGGCGACCGCCAGCTCCACCCGGTCCAGCGCGGGGGCGTCGCGGAACGTCGCGCCCTGGTCGTAGAAGGAGTCAGGGGTCCGGTTCACGATGGCCATGATCACCGGCTCGTGGGTGTCGAACTCGCGCCTGCCCAGTCGCAGCATCCTGCTCTTTCCTCCTTCGGCGGCCCTTGCGCCTCGCCTGCGACCTTAACCTGGTGGCCGGAGTCTCTCAGGGGAGTTGATCGTGTTCTGGTTCTTGCTGATCGCGCTGGTCGTGGTCGTCGCCGCGGTCACCCTCGCGGTGGTCGGCGGCGGCTCGGAGGCCGTGCTCCCGGAGTCCGACCCGGACCGGGTGGCCGACGGGCTGCCGGAGAACCGCCCCGTCGTCCGGGCGGACATCGACGCGCTGCGGCTCCCGGTCGCACCGCGCGGGTACCGGATGGCCGAGGTGGACGACGTACTGGAGCGCCTCGCGGCGGAGCTGGCGGAGCGCGACGCCCGGATCGCCGAGCTGACGGCGGGCCCGGCCCGGGGCGTGGACCTGGGCAAGGCCGGGCAGTGACCGGCGGAGCGCTCGCGGGTCCGGACGGCGGGCTGCGGTGCCCGTGGGCGCTGTCCACCGAGGACTACATCGCGTACCACGACACGGAGTGGGGGCGTCCGGTCCACGGGGACGACGCCCTGTACGAGCGGCTGTGCCTGGAGGCGTTCCAGTCGGGGCTGTCGTGGCTGACGATCCTGCGGCGCCGGGAGGGCTTCAGGAAGGCCTTCGCCGGTTTCCTGATCGCGGAGGTCGCGGAGTTCGGCGACGGCGACGTGGAGCGGCTGCTGGCGGACGAGGGCATCATCCGCAACCGCGCCAAGGTCGAGGCGACGCTGGCGAACGCGAAGGTCCTGGCGGGCTGGGAGCCGGGCGAGCTGGACACGCTGGTCTGGTCCCACGCCCCGGAGCCGGGCCGGGCCCCGAGGAGCACCACCGAGATCCCGGCGGTGACCCCGGAGTCCACGGCCCTGGCCAAGGCCCTGAAGAAGGCCGGCATCCGCTTCGTCGGCCCGACGACGGCCTACGCACTGATGCAGGCCTGCGGCCTGGTCAACGACCACCTGGCCCGCTGCGTGTCCCGCGGGCCGGCGTGACCGTACGGGGGTCTCAGCGGCCCAGGTAGCGCGGGGGCTGCTTCGCGAGGAAGGCCTGGACGGCGATGGAGTGGTCCTCGGAGGCGCCCGCGCGGGTCTGGAGGGTGTCCTCGTGCTCCAGGGCCTCGCGCAGGGAGTGGTCCGCGCCGTACGCCAGGGACTCCTTCAGGGCCGCGTAGGCGACCGTCGGGCCCTCGGCGAGGCGGCGGGCCACGGCCTCGGCCTCGGCGCGCAGGGAGTCCGCGGGGACCAGGCGGTTGACGATGCCCAGGTCGTAGGCCTCCTGCGCCTTGACCGAGCGGGGGAAGAGCAGCAGGTCGGAGGCGCGCGAGGCGCCGATCAGGCGGGGCAGCGTCCAGGAGACGCCGGAGTCGGCGGTCAGGGCGACGCCGGCGAACGAGGTGTTGAAGGACGCGGTGTCCGCGACGACGCGGAAGTCCGCCGCCAGCGCGAAGCCGAAGCCGGCCCCGGCCGCGACGCCGTTCACGCCCGCCACGACGGGCTTCGGCATCTCGGTGAGCGCCCGCACGATGGGGTTGTAGTGCTCGGAGACCGTGCTCATGGTCAGCTCGGAGCCGCTCTCGCGGTCCGCCGCCAGGTTCCCGATGTGCTCCTTGAGGTCCTGGCCGACGCAGAAGGCCCGGTCGCCCGCCGCCGTCAGCAGGACGGCCCGTACCGCGGGGTCGCCGGCCGCGGCCTGGACCGCGTCGCGCAGGGCGACCTTCGCCTCGGTGTTCATGGCGTTCATGGCGTCGGGACGGTTGATCGTGATGATCGCGAGTCCGTCGGTCACTTCGTAGAGCACGCTGTCGGCCATGGCAGGGGGTCCCCCTTCGTCGCGGGCTTGGCTACCGGCCGGTACTGGCCGGTACAAGGGTCAGCATGGCGGACCGGAGCGGGCCCGCACATGTGATGTGCGTCAAAGAAACCGGACGCCGTTCTCCGGGAGCAGCGGCGAAGTATCGCAGGCCCGTCCCCGAAATGAGTGGTTTTGGCCGAGCGCGTTGCGCAAGCGTTCCCGGCCGATGTTGGTCATCGGGTCCTGACATGCGGGATAATGGCCAAGAAGCAATGTGTTCGATGCCGGGCACTAGGCGCCTGAATGGGGCCGTCGGCTGACGATGAACTGGTTTCAGGAAGGGGAACGAGCATGGCGGCCATGAAGCCGCGGACGGGCGACGGCCCGCTCGAGGTCACCAAGGAGGGGCGGGGCATCGTCATGCGCGTACCGCTCGAGGGCGGCGGTCGGCTCGTCGTCGAGCTGACTCCTGACGAGGCGGACGCCCTGGGTGACGCCCTGAAGAAGGTCGTCGGCTGATCAGTCGGCGCCAGCTGGAATCTCTGCACTGCCCCGGTCGCCCATGGCGCCCGGGGCAGTGTTGTTTCCGCGTGCGGGCGATCCGACGCGGCGCGGTACCCCTAGCGCCGGACCGCGCACAGCAGGCCGTCGCCCACCGGCAGCAGCGCGGCCTCCAGGGCCGGGCTCTCGCGGACGCTGCGGAGCAGCTCGCGGACGCGGAGCACCTCCACCGGCTGGGCCGCGGAGTCGACCGTACGGCCGTCGGAGAAGACCCCCTCGAAGCACACCAGCCCGCCGGGGCGCAGCAGGCGCAACGATTCAGCGAGGTAGTCGAGGGACTCGGACGGGTCTCCGTCGCAGAAGACGAGGTCGTACCCGCCGTCGGCGAGCCGGGGGAGCACGTCGAGGGCGCGGCCCGGGATGAAGCGGGCCCGGTTGCCCGCGAAGCCGGCGGCGCGGAAGGCCTGGCGCGCGAAGGCCTGCCGGTCGGCCTCGGGATCGACGGTGGTCAGCACCCCGTCGGGGCGCATGCCGTGGAGGAGGTGGATGCCGGAGACTCCGGTTCCGGTGCCGATCTCCGCGACCGCCTTGGCGTCCGCGGTGGCGGCGAGCAGGCGCAGCGCGGCCCCGGTGCCGGGGGAGACCGAGCGCAGGCCCGCCTCCCTGGACCGGTCGCGGGCCCACCGCAGAGCGTCGTCCTCGGCGACAAACGCGTCGGCGAACGCCCAGCTCGTCTGCCGGTTGCCGGTAATGACCCTCTCCTGTCCCCATAGTTGGCGCAACGGTGACTGTATCCGCTGGAGTCGGGAACCCGCAGATGGGACCGGGCGTTGTGAGCAGTAGAGAGACGATCGAGGCGGGATAGACAGGACGCTGCCGGGCAGATCGACGGCCGGGGGCCGTTCCTGGGCCTCGGACCCGTGCAAAGTTAATGCAAAAATGCTTATCCAGAGCTGACGGAGGGGGTGGCTATGGTAGGGACTCCACTGGACACCACCAGAGCCGACAGGGGAGGTGCGGCTGCGCCTGTGGATCGTGGGGGCGTCTTCAGACGTCTCTTCTGGTCGGCGGGTGAGCCGAAATCCGTGACCTACATTGCTGACCGCTTCCACACCGCAGACACCGCAACCACCGCGACCTTTGCCGCCGATGCGGGCTCCCAGGCGTGGACCCCTCCTTCATGGGAGGAGATCGTCAGCACGCACAGTGCGCGGGTCTACCGTCTCGCCTACCGGCTGACGGGTAACCAGCACGACGCCGAGGACCTGACGCAGGAAGTCTTCGTCCGCGTGTTCCGCTCGCTGTCCACGTACACGCCCGGGACGTTCGAGGGCTGGCTGCACCGGATCACCACGAACCTGTTCCTGGACATGGTCCGCCGCAAGCAGCGCATCCGCTTCGACGCGCTCGCCGACGACGCCGCCGAGCGGCTGCCGAGCCGTGAGCCGTCCCCCCAGCAGGTGCTGCACGACACCCACTTCGACGCGGACGTGCAGCAGGCGCTGGACACCCTCGCTCCCGAGTTCCGCGCAGCCGTCGTGCTGTGCGACATCGAGGGACTGTCGTACGAGGAGATCGCCGCGACGCTCGGCGTGAAGCTCGGCACCGTGCGCAGCCGTATCCACCGGGGCCGCTCGCACCTGCGCAAGGCGCTCAAGCACCGGTCCCCCGAAGCCCGTGCGGAGCAGCGCGCGCTGGCGGGAGTGGCGGTGGGCGCGCCGGGCGCCGGGGGAGAGGGCGGAGCCGAGTGAGCGGAGCCAGTGCGTCCCCGTCGCCCGCCGAACAGCACCTCGGCGACCGTCTCGCCGCCCTGGTGGACGGAGAGCTGAGCCATGACGCGCGCGAGCGGGTGCTGGCCCACCTGGCCACGTGTGCCAAGTGCAAGGCCGAGGCCGATGCGCAGCGCCGGCTGAAGACCATGTTCGTGGAGAGCGCGCCGCCCCCGCTGTCGGCGGGACTTCTGGCACGCCTTCAGGGGCTGCCCGGCGGCGGTCTCGACGGCCCTTCCGGCCCGCCCGGTCCCCCCGTGTCCCCGGGAGCGGATCCGTTCGCCTCCTTCCGGTACCCCGTGCCGATCACCCCGCAGCAGCAGGGCTTCCGGATCCATGAGGTGGGCCGCCCGCGGCGCCGCTTCGCCTTCGTGGCGGCCGGGGCCGTGTCGCTGGCCGCCATCGCCCTGGGCGGCTCGCTGCCGCCGGACACGCTCGACCCGAACGTACGGGGAGAGGCCCCGGCCTCGCGGCCCGGTCCGGCGGTGCCCCTGTCGGTGCCGGTGACCGATGCCGTGGCCCGGGACCGGCTGCCGAGCCCCGGGGTCGTGCCGACCCTCGTACGCTCCGCTGAGGCGCTCCCGCCCGTACAGCCGTCGCCGTCCACGTCGGCCCGTCCGGTGTCCCTCTCGCGCTGACTCAGGCGGCGCCGCCCGCCGCAGCCCCCTCGTGGCCCGGACCGGAAGGCTCCGGGCGACGGCGGTGCCGGACCTGATTGAATCGGCGGGCAGAAGCGATACGCACGCGGGGAGCGGCCATGTCCGACAGTCAGCAGACCGACCCGGCTCCGGCTCAGGTTCCGGGCCCTCGGTGGTGGAGCCGCCCCGACGAGCCCGTGGACGCGCCCCCGGCACCCGCACCGGACCGGGACCGGCCGCTGTCGCCGGACCTCCCCGCCCCGCGGACCGCGCCGCGCTACGACCCCTGGGCCGACCGGCCGCTCCAGGTGGTGGACACCGGCCGGCCGCACCGCGGCTTCCGCCTCTGGCAGGTCCTGGCCCTCGCCCTCGGTACGGCCCTCCTCGCCGGCGGCATCGGCGGATACGCCGGGGTCCTCGCCGAGCGGGAGGCCAACACCCGCCTGGAGCTCCCGCAGGCGGCCGCCGTCGCCGACAAGGGCCGGGCCCCCGAGAGCGTGGCCGGGATCGCCGCCACCGCCCTGCCCGGCGTGGTGACCCTGCACGTCAACGGCGGGGAGAGCAGCGGCACGGGTACCGGCTTCGTACTCGACCAGCAGGGGCACATCCTCACCAACAACCACGTCGTCGCCGGCGCCAAGCAGATAACCGTCACCTTCAGCACCGGCGACAGCGTCACGGCCGAGCTGGTGGGCCGCGACAGCGGCTACGACCTGGCCGTGGTCAAGGTGAGCGGCGTACGGGGCCTGCAGCCCCTGAGCCTCGGCAACTCCGAGAACGTCAAGGTCGGCGACCCGGTCGTGGCCATCGGCGCCCCGTTCGACCTCTCCAACACCGTCACCGCCGGCATCATCAGCGCCACCGGCCGCCCCATCACGGCCGGCGGCGACAAGGGCGACGGAAGCGACATCAGCTACGTCGACGCCCTGCAGACGGACGCCCCCATCAATCCCGGCAACTCCGGCGGTCCGCTCCTCGACTCCGCTGCCCGGGTGATCGGCATCAACAGCGCCATCCGCGGCGCCGACAAGGGCGGCGACAGCGGCGACGGGGCCCGCCAGAGCGGCAGCATCGGCCTCGGCTTCGCCATCCCGGTCAACCAGGGCAAGCGCGTGGCCGAGGAGCTCATCCGCACCGGCCGCGCCACGCACCCCGTCATCGGCGTCACCCTCGACATGCGCTACGAAGGCGACGGGGCCCGCGTCGAGGAGAAGGGCGAGGGCGGCAAGCCGGCCGTCACGCCCGACGGGCCCGGCGCCAAGGCGGGCATCCAGCCGGGCGACGTGATCACCAAGGTCGACGGACAGCGGGTGCACGGCGGCGACGAGCTGATCATCAAGATCAGGGCCCACCGGCCCGGCGACCCGCTGCGCCTCACCGTGCTCCGGGACGGCCGGGAGCGCACCCTGGAACTGGTCCTCGGTTCGGCGAACGGATCATGACGAGCGGGTGAAAGCAGAGCTGAGCCGCCATTGAGCCGGTACTGGTGTATTGGCCTGCGGACAACCCCGGGTACCGTGTGTCGGGCCTGAAGTGAAGAGAGCCGAGGAGCGGCAAGGTGTTCAACGACATAGGCGCACTCGAGCTGGTCACGATCGTGGTGCTCGCCATTCTCATCTTCGGCCCGGACAAGCTGCCCAAGGTCATCCAGGACGTCACGGGCTTCATCCGGAAGGTCCGCGCGTTCTCGGACAATGCCAAGCAGGACATCCGCTCCGAACTGGGCCCCGAGTTCAAGGACTTCGAGTTCGAGGACCTGAACCCGAAGACCTTCATCCGCAAGCAGCTCTCCGAGAACGAGGACGTCAAGGAGATCCGCAACAGCTTCGATCTCCGCAAGGAGCTGAACGACGTCACCGACGCCGTCAACGGCCGCGAGAGCGACGCCGCGCCCGCCGCCCCCGCCTCCGCCGGTGCGTCCGCCACGCCCGCCGGTACCGGCCCGGACATGCTGAAGAAGCCCGCCGCTCCGGCCGCTGACCAGCGCTCTCCCTTCGACGCCGACGCCACCTGAGTTCCAGCCTGCCCGGGGATCCGGGGTCGGATGGCTATCCTCCATCTGTCCGGACGCAGGACGCCCGAGGGAGGGGGTCCCCCCAGCGCAGCGAGGGGGAGGGCCGCTCCGGACCCCACGGAACGAGAGGCCGCTCAGATGGAGACGACGAGCAGTAGCCGGGTAGGGGCACAAGCCCCCGAAGCCCCGGCCCCCGCCGCCGCACCCCCGCAAGCAGAACCGGCGCCCCCGCCGCCCCAGGAGGCCGCCGCGCCCGTCCCGGCGGCCCGCCGGGCGGTCGAGGGGTACCTGCGGGCCGATTTCCCCTGGTACGGGCTGGACGGGGCCTTCACCGGCCCCCGCTGGCTCATGCAGGTCGGCACCGGCGCGGACGGCACCGTGGAGCACGGCTCCACCGGCCACGGGGACGAGCCCTCCGCGCGCGGCGAGATCGCCACGGGCGAGAAGGAGCGCTTCGCGGTGGTCGTCACGGTGGCGAGCAACCCGCTGCGCCGCAGCGGCGACGGTACGGGCGTCCTGGAGGCCACGTCGGTCTCCTCGGCCGCCTGGCTGGCGGGCTCGGGGCTGCTGGCCTACAGCTGGCCCGGGCAGATGGACCACACCCTGCGCGACGACTGGCTCGACCAGCAGACCGAGGCCGCCTGGGAGCTCGCCGACGCGCTCGACGGCGAGGACTGGTCGACGCTGTCCCTGCCGGTCGACGGCGAGCCGACGCCGTTCCACTACCGCGAGTCCGAGTTCGGCTGGGTCCTCGCCGGGTCCACCCGGGGCGGGGTCCACCTGGGCGCGTACGGGCGGGGCATGAGCGCGTACGGGCTCGGCTTCTCGGTCATCGGGGACCTGACCTCGTACGAGTGACGAGCCGCGCGTGAGCAGCAGCGCGAAGGGCCCCGCCGACGCATCGGCGGGGCCCTTCGCGCTACTGCCTCAGAACTTGTTGCGCGGCGTGATGCCGAGCGACATGCCCGCCAGGCCGCGCGCGCGGCCGCCGAGCTTGCCCGCGATGGCGCGCAGTGCGGCGCCGGCCGGGGAGTCGGGGTCGGACAGGACGACCGGCTTGCCGTCGTCGCCGCCCTCGCGCAGCCGGACGTCGATCGGGATCGAGCCCAGCACCGGCACCGTCGCGCCGACCGTCTTGGTCAGGCCGTCGGCGACCTTCTGGCCACCGCCGGAGCCGAACACGTCGACCATCTCGTCGCAGTGCGGGCAGGGCAGCCCCGACATGTTCTCGACCACGCCGACGATCTTCTGGTGCGTCTGCACGGCGATCGAGCCGGCCCGCTCCGCGACCTCGGCCGCGGCCTGCTGGGGGGTGGTCACGACGAGGATCTCGGCATTGGGCACCAGCTGCGCCACGGAGATCGCGATGTCGCCGGTGCCCGGCGGGAGGTCCAGCAGCAGCACGTCCAGGTCGCCCCAGAAGACGTCGGCGAGGAACTGCTGGAGCGCGCGGTGCAGCATCGGTCCGCGCCACACCACCGGCGCGTTGCCCGGGGTGAACATGCCGATGGAGATGACCTTCACGCCGTGCGAGGACGGCGGCATGATCATGTTCTCGACCTGCGTCGGGCGGCCCTCGACGCCCAGCATGCGCGGCACGCTGTGGCCGTAGATGTCCGCGTCCACGACGCCGACCTTCAGGCCGTCGGCGGCCATCGCCGCCGCCAGGTTGACGGTGACGGAGGACTTGCCGACACCGCCCTTGCCGGACGCGACCGCGTAGACGCGGGTCAGCGAGCCCGGCTTGGCGAAGGGGACCTCGCGCTCGGCGGTGCCGCCGCGCAGGGTCGCCGCCAGGTCCTTGCGCTGTTCGTCGCTCATCACGTCGAGGGTGACGGAGACCGAGGTGACACCGGCGACGCGCTCGACGGCCTCGGTGACGTTCCTGGTGATGGTCTCGCGCATGGGACAGCCCGACACCGTCAGGTAGACGGTGACGGCGACCGAGCCGCTGTCGCCGATCTCGACCGATTTGACCATGCCGAGCTCGGTGATGGGCCGGTGGATCTCGGGGTCGTTCACCGTCGCCAGCGCGTCCAGGATCGCATCCTGCTCGGGCACTGCGGCGGCGTCGGCGGAGCTTGTGTCGATAGCCATGCCCCGATGGTACGGCTCGGTAGCGTGCCGCAGGAAAGGCCGCTAGCGGTCGCCTTCGTCACTCTCGAGCGGGAATAGACGACGCTCGTCCATCTCCTTGATCAGGTCCTGGAACTCCGACCTGATCCAGTCGCGCGTGGCGACCTCGCCCAGGCCCATCCGCAGGGCCGCGATCTCCCGCGTCAGGTACTCGGTGTCGGCCAGCGAGCGCTCGTTCTGCTTGCGGTCCTGCTCCAGGTTGACCCGGTCGCGGTCGTCCTGCCGGTTCTGCGCGAGCAGGATCAGCGGAGCGGCGTACGAGGCCTGCAGCGACAGCATCAGCGTCAGGAAGATGAACGGGTACCGGTCGAACTTCAGGTGCTCCGGCGCGAAGATGTTCCACAGCACCCAGACGATGATGACGAACGTCATCCAGACGATGAACCGGCCCGTGCCGAGGAACCGCGCCACCCGCTCCGACAGCCGCCCGAACGCCTCCGGGTCGTACTCGGGCAGCAGCCGACGGCGCGCCGGGCGCGGCTGGTCGAGGCGGACCCGCGAGCGCGTCAGCGCGCTCGCCCCGGTGGACAGGCCGGCCTTCGCCCGCTCGCTGCGCTCGAAGGAGGAACGTTCCGCCCGCTCCGCTGCCGCCTCCGCCAGCCCCGCCTCGCGCGCCTGCGCCCGCGCCTGCTCGCGGCGCTCCCGGATCTGCTCCCGGCGCCGCTCGCGCGACTGGTCGCCGCGCCCCCGTTCAGTGGCCACGCACGGCCTCCTCGGAATGGAAGTCCGTCTCCCGCCAGTCGTCCGGCAGCAGGTGGTCCAGCACGTCGTCGACGGTGACCGCGCCCAGCAGGGAGCCGCTCTCGTCGACCACGGGCACCGCGACCATGTTGTACGCGGCGAGGTAGCTGGTCACCACCGGGAGCGAGGCGTCCGGCCGCAGCGGCGGCAGGTCCGTGTCCACGATCGAGCTGACCAGGGTGAACGGCGGGTCGCGCAGCAGCCGCTGGAAGTGCACCGTGCCCAGGTACTTGCCCGTCGGCGTCTCGTCCGGCGGCCGGCACACGTACACCTGCGCGGCCAGCGCCGGCGACAGGTCCGACTGCCGTACGCGGGCCAGCGCGTCCGCGACGGTCGCGTCGGGCCGCAGCACGATCGGCTCGGTGGTCATCAGACCGCCCGCCGTCCGCTCCTCGTACGACAGCAGGCGGCGCACGTCGGCCGCGTCGTCCGGCTGCATCAGCGTCAGCAGCCGCTCCTTGTCGTCCTCCGGCAGCTCCGAGAGCAGGTCGGCCGCATCGTCCGGGTCCATCGCCTCCAGGACGTCGGCGGCGCGCTCCTCCTTCAGCTTGCCGAGGATCTCCACCTGCTCGTCCTCGGGGAGCTCCTCCATGACGTCCGCGAGCCGGTCGTCGTCGAGGGCGTTGGCCACCTCGGCGCGCCGCTTGGGCGTCAGGTGGTGCAGTACGTTCGCCACGTCGGCCGGGCGCATCTGCTCGAAGGTGGCCACCAGGTTCTCGGCGCCCTGCCCGTGCTCCTCCAGGGAGAAGCCCGTCACCGCCGACCACTCCACGGTCAGGGTCTCGCCCCGTCGGCGCAGCGCCCCCGACTTGCCCTTCCGTACGAAGATCCGGTCGATCTCCCAGTCCCGGCGGGCCGGCAGCTGCTGGATGGCCACGTCGAGGACGGTGACCTCCTCGTCGTCCGCGACCAGCCGCACCCGGCGGTCCAGCAGTTCGCCGAGGATCAGCCGCTCGGTGGGCCGCTGCTCGAAGCGGCGCATGTTGACCACGCCGGTGGTGATGACCTGGCCGGACTCGACGCCCGTCACCCGGGTCATGGGGAGGAAGATGCGCCGGCGGCTGACGACCTCGACCACCAGGCCCAGCAGCCGCGGCGGGCGGCCGCCGACCCGGAGCATCGCGACGAGGTCGCGGACGCGGCCGACCTGATCGCCGTTGGGGTCGAACACGGGCACACCCGACAGATGCGAGACGAAGATCCGCGGGGCGCCTGCAGCCATCCGAGCGCCTCCTAGAGCGTCAATCAACAGTCGTGCCGCCCCTCAGGCTAGCCCTTGGCGCACGAGGCTGCGCTGGTGGGGCGGTCCGCTCAGGTGTCCCCACGCGGGCGCGGCCGCCCCCGTACGTGCGGGTACGCTGCCTGCTGCCCGCAGACGACCGACGAGAGGCACCCGCCCGTGACCGCCTACTTCCCTGCCGCCCGGCTGCGCAGGGCCGCCTTCGTGGGCGCCCTGTGCGCGGGTCTGGCCGTCGTCGGCACGGGCTGCGGGGCGGACCCCGACGAGGGTACGAACGGGGTCGGCAAACTCTCCGCCGAGCAGATCGAGGGCAAGGCCAAGGAGGCGGCCACCGGGGCCGAATCGGTGCACCTGTCCGGCACGCTCGTCAGCGGCGGCAAGTCCTTCACCCTCGACATGCGGCTGAAGTCAGACGGCGGCTCCGGCGAGGTGAAGTCGCAGGACGACACCTTCCAGCTGCTGCGGGTGGGGGAGCAGCTCTACCTCAAGGCGAGCGCCGCGTTCTGGGGCCAGTCCGAGGCCGCCGGCAAGCTCGGCGACAAGTACGTGAAGGTGCCCGAGGGCGACCCCTCCTACAAGCAGTTCCGCGGCTTCACCGACATGGACGTCCTGCTGGACGGTCTCCTCGGACTCGACGGGAAGCTCGCCAAGGGCGACTACACCAAGGTCGGGCCCACCCGCGCGGTCCAGGTCACGGCCGACGAGGGCAAGGGCGGCAAGCTGTCGGTCTCCCTGGAGGGCACGCCCTACCCGCTGCTCATGGAACGCGCGGGCGGCGCCGGCCGGGTGGTCCTCGCCGAGTGGGGCAAGGCCTTCCCGCTCGCCCCGCCCGCGCAGGACCAGACGGTGGACTACGGCTCCCAGCTGCCCACCACCAAGGAGCAGCAGGACCAGGACGGCGGGCCCAAGCCCTCCGCCACCCCCAAGGCCTCGGGTGGCCAGGGAGCCTCCCCGAAGCGGTAGGAAGAGCGGGATCGGCGGACGTGGCGGGTCCCCGACGGCTGGGGGTGTCTGGCGGATCATGGCCGGCCCGGCCCGCCCGGCACCCCCTAGCGGGCCGCCTTCTTGCGCTTGAGCAGCAGCTTCGGCACGCCCGCCGGGACCGGCTTGCGGGTCGTCGCCGGGGAAGGCAGCGGGGCCGCGGCCAGCGACCCGCCCGGCAGCTCCGTGCGCACCGACTCCGGCTCCAGGCGCAGCAGCCGGCACTCCCGCGCCCAGCGCGCGGTCATCTCGTCCGAGTCGGGCGCGTTCAGCCGCTTGCCCTTGAGCTCGGCGACCGCGGCCTCCCACTGCTCACCGCCGGGCACGAGCTGCCGTACGGTCGCGGTCCAGGCGACGAGCCGCCCGCCCTTGTCCTTGCTGCGCACGGTCACCTCGGCGGGCGCCCCGTCCGCCAGTTCCGGGAACGGCTGCTCGCCGGGGCCGTCGCCCAGCACGTGGGCCGCGCCGTCCACCCAGGCGTGCCACAGGGCACGGTCGGCCCCGCTGCCGCGGACCCAGATGAGACCGGACTTCTTGGTGGCCTCCTCGACGAGGGCGAGGTCGAGCGCGCTGAGAGTCATGCGCACAGGGTAGGGGGTCCCCCTCGACTCCCTACAGCCAGCCGTGGCGCCGCAGGGTGCGGTGGATCGTGAAGCAGATGCCGACGATCGAGGCCATCACCATCGGATAGCCGTACCGCCATTGGAGCTCCGGCATGTGCTCGAAGTTCATCCCGTACACGCCGCAGATCATCGTGGGCACGGCGATGATCGCCGCCCAGGAGGTGATCTTGCGCATGTCCTCGTTCTGCGCGACCGTCGCCTGCGCCAGGTTGGCCTGGAGGATCGAGTTCAGCAGCTCGTCGAAGCCGACGACCTGCTCGTGCACCCGCGCCAGGTGGTCGGCGACGTCGCGGAAGTACTTCTGGATGGCCGGGTCCACCAGCCGCATCGGCCGCTCGCTGAGCAGCTCCATCGGCCGCAGCAGCGGGGCGACAGCCCGCTTGAACTCCAGCACCTCGCGCTTGAGCTGGTAGATGCGCCCCGCGTCACCGCCGCGCGCGGCGCCCTTGGCGGGAGCGGCGAAGACCTCGCTCTCCACCTCGTCGATGTCGTCCTGCACGGCCGCGGCCACCGCGATGTACCCGTCGACGACGTGGTCGGCGATGGAGTGCAGTACGGCCGAGGGGCCCCGCGAGAGCAGTTCGGGGTCGTCCTGGAGGCGGTGGCGCAGGCTCTTGAGGGAGCCCTGGCCGCCGTGCCGGACGGTGATGACGAAGTCGGGGCCCGTGAAGCACATCACCTCGCCGGTCTCCACCACCTCGCTGGTGGAGGTCAGTTCGGCGTGCTCGACGTAGTGGATCGTCTTGAAGACGGTGAACAGGGTCTCGTCGTAGCGCTCCAGCTTCGGCCGCTGGTGCGCGTGCACCGCGTCCTCGACGGCGAGCGGGTGCAGCCCGAAGGTGGCGGCGATCCCGGCGAACTCGGCCTCGGTCGGCTCGTGCAGGCCGATCCACGCGAAACCGCCGTACTCGCGTACCCGGCGCATCGCCTCACGGGGCGTCAGGCAGGCCGCGGCCGGCTCCCGCGCGTCGCGCCGGCCGTCGCGGTACACGGCGCAGTCGACCACGGCGCTGCTGGCCGACGGGTCGCGGGTGGTGTCGTAGCCGGGCTGTACGGGGGTGGACCTGCGCAGCGCCGGGCGGACGGCGGCACGGAGGTAGGGCAGCATCGACATGGCAGGCTCCTTCGCACGCACGGCTGCGGACCGTACGGGTGGGAGACCCTCCTGGGCCGCCGGCGGGCAGGCCTGGTCAGCCGGGAGGGAAGCAGGACGGGAGGACAAAGTTCTGCCGTCGCTCTTCTACTGATCAGAAGATCACAAGGGGCGTGAATCGCCCGACAGGGAAGTGGAAGAGCGATTGGTACTGCACGATCGACTTCGATCCACCGCAGCCCCACCTCCTCCGGCCGGTCCCCCGTGGAGGACGTCCTGTTGCCGCGGGCCCCGCTGCGTGCGGCCCCGGCCAGCTGTCAACACTAACAGCCGACGGATGGTCAAGACCCGCCCTTTACCCGGCTGATACGAGTTCTATGCTCGCTCCATGGCAGAAATTCTGGCTCTCGTCGAGGCCCGGCTGCGCACCGCGTTCGGTGAACCCGACGCCCGCGCCGCCGTCACCTTCCTGGGCACCGACCGCATCGAAGTCCTCCGCTTCGCCGAGGGAGACCTCGTGCGGTACGCGACGCTCGGCATGTCCGCGCACCCGATGACCGACCCGACGGCCGTGGTCGCCGACCCGGTGCGCGGACCGCGCGCCGAGCTCGTGCTGACCGTACGGGCGGGGCTGGCGGCCACCGACAAACTGCTGCGGCCGCTCGCGGTCCTGGCCGCCTCGCCGATGGTCGAGGGGCTGATCGTCGCCCCGGGGGCCTCCCTCGACGTGGGCGAACCGCTGTGGGAAGGGGCGCCGTTCAGCTCGGTGCTCGTGGCGGAGCCGGGCGGGCTGGTGGAGGACCTGGAACTCGACGACCCGATGGACCCGGTGCGCTTCCTGCCCCTGCTCCCCATGACGGCCAACGAGGCGGCCTGGAAGCGCGTGCACGGCGCGGCCGCCCTCCAGGAGCGCTGGCTCGCGCGCGGCACGGATCTGCGGGACCCTCTGCGCAGCGCGGTCGCTCTGGACTGAGCGGTGTCCGGCCCCCGGACGGGTGATCGCGTCTTGACGGGGCGCCGGGCGGGGAGGAACGTGGCTTCTTATGAGGGGCGAACCAAGTTGCCCGAAGTGCGGTGGCCGGGTCAGGGCGCCCGGGCTCTTCGCCGACTCCTGGCAGTGCGCGGTGCACGGTTCCGTGCACCCCTTGCAACCCGTCATCCCACCGAGCGTCGAAGGCCTGGGCGTGGTGGTGCACCGGGCCCAGGTGCCGGTCTGGATGCCGTGGCCACTGCCGGTCGGGTGGCTGTTCACCGGGGTCGCGTCGGCCGGTGACGACCGCAGCGGGGGCCGGGCCACGGCCGTGGCCTGCTCCGGACCCGGGCCGCTGGGCGGCATCGGCGAGCTCCTGCTGATCGCGGAGGAGCTGGGCGTCGGCCTCGGCGCGCGGTACGCGGGCATCGACGGCCCGGATCCCGGCACCTACATGGACGTATCGACGCCGCCGCACGCCAAGGTGGTCGCGGCAGGCCGGCCGACGCCGCTGTGGCACGTCAAGGGGGCCCCCGACGACCGGGCCGTCTTCGCGGGCGAGGCACGCGGGCTGTGGCTCTGGGCCATCCTCTGGCCGGAGCAGTCCGGCCTGCTGATGTACGACGAGCTCGTCCTCACCGACCTGCGCGACGCGGGAGCCGAGGTCGAGCTCCTTCCGTGCGGGGCGCTGAGCCCGCGGGTGCTGGGCCCGAGCTAGCCGGGCCCGGGCCGGGCGGGCCCGGGCAGGGTGGGCCCGGGCAGGGTGGGCGCGGGCCAGGTGGGCGCGGGCCAGGTGGGCCCGGGCAGGGTGGGCGCGTTGCGTAGGGGACCTTGAGGACCTTGGGCCCGGTTATCCTGGAGTGTCCCCCCGTTCGACCGAAACACCCTGGAGCTCGGCTGTGCGCATCGACCTGCACGCCCACTCCACGGCTTCCGACGGGACCGACAGCCCCGCCGAGCTGGTGCGCAATGCCGCCGGGGCCGGGCTGGACGTCGTCGCGCTGACCGACCACGACACCGTGCGCGGGTACGCCGAGGCCATCGCCGCGGTGCCCGCCGGGCTGACGCTGGTGACCGGCGCGGAGCTGTCCTGCCGGCTCGACGGCGTCGGGCTGCACATGCTCGCGTACCTCTTCGACCCCGAGGAGCCCGAGTTCGCGGCCGAGCGGGAGCTCGTACGGGACGACCGCACGCCCCGCGCGCAGGCCATGGTCGGCAAGCTGCAGGCGCTGGGCGTCGGCATCACCTGGGAGCAGGTGGCCCGGATCGCCGGTGACGGCTCCGTGGGCCGCCCGCACATCGCCACCGCGCTCGTGGAGCTCGGCGTCGTACCCACCGTCTCGGACGCCTTCACCCCCGACTGGCTCGCCGACGGCGGCCGCGCCTACGCGGAGAAGCACGAACTCGACCCCTTCGACGCCATCCGCCTGGTCAAGGCGGCCGGCGGCGTCACCGTCTTCGCGCACCCGGCCGCCGTCAAGCGCGGCCAGTGCGTCCCCGAGGACGCGATAGCCGCCCTCGCCGCGGCCGGTCTCGACGGCATCGAGGTCGACCACATGGACCACGACGCCGCCACCCGCGCCCGGCTGCGCGGACTGGCCGGCGAGGTCGGCCTGCTGACCACCGGGTCCAGCGACTACCACGGCAGCCGCAAGTCCTGCCGTCTCGGGGAGTACACGACCGACCCCGAGATCTACGGCGAGATCACGCGCCGCGCCACCGGGGCCTTCCCCGTTCCCGGCGCGGGCGGACGCACCGGCGCCTGAGCGAGCGCCGCCGCCCCGACCCGCCCTTTTCTTCGTAACACCCCTCTCCTGCAAGGCATCACTGTGTTCGATTTCGCCGTCTTCGGATCCCTATTTCTCACGCTTTTTGTGATTATGGACCCTCCGGGGATCACGCCCATCTTCCTCGCCCTGACCTCGGGCCGTCCGGCCAAGGTGCAGCGCCGCATGGCCTGGCAGGCCGTGTGCGTGGCCTTCGGGGTCATCGCGGTCTTCGGCCTCTGCGGCCAGCAGATCCTGAACTACCTGCACGTCTCCGTGCCGGCCCTGATGATCGCCGGTGGTCTGCTGCTCCTGCTCATCGCGCTAGACCTGCTCACCGGCAAGACCGACGAGCCGAAGCAGACCAAGGACGTGAACGTCGCCCTCGTCCCCCTCGGCATGCCCCTGCTGGCCGGGCCCGGCGCGATCGTGTCGGTCATCCTGGCAGTGCAGAAGGCCGAGGGGTTCAGCGGCCAGGTCTCCGTCTGGACCGCGATCGTCGCCATGCACGTGGTGCTGTGGGTGGTCATGCGGTACTCGCTCGTCATCATCCGCGTCATCAAGGACGGCGGTGTCGTCCTCGTGACCCGGCTGGCCGGCATGATGCTCTCCGCCATCGCCGTCCAGCAGATCATCAACGGCGTGCTCCAGGTCATCCGCACGTCCTAGTGCGGCACTAGCTAGCGCGCCACGCATGCGAACGCCCCCGCACCGGATCGGTGCGGGGGCGTTCGTCGTCGTGTGCCAAGCGTCAGGAGGACGCACTCTCGGCCGGTCGGATCAGAATGCGCTGGCCGACGGCTGCGGCCTGCTGCACGATCCGGTTGACGGAGGCCGCGTCCACGACGGTGCTGTCCACGGCGGATCCGTCGACGTCGTCCAGGCGCAGAATCTCGAAGCGCACGGGGCTTCTCCCTTCGTCAGTGTTCTCCTTGCACAGGGTTAACGAAGTGTAAGCCGCAAACATTCCCTACGCTAAGGAAATTTTTTCACTGGCTAACTACTACCGGGTAGAGGAGTCCCAGAACGCCGCCAGCGCAGCGGCCGTGGCCGCCGGATCCTCGGCGTTGGGGGAGTGCTCCGTACCCGGGATGACCACCCGGTCGGCGCCGAGCCGATGGGCCATGGAGTCCATCACCGAGACCGGCCACACCGGGTCCGAGACCCCGGACAGCACCAGCTTCGCCAGCCCGGGCGCCGCGAGCACCAGGTCGTCGATCCGGTCGGGCTCGCCGATCAGCGCCCGCCCGGTGGCGATCAGCTGCTCGGGCACGGTGCCCAGCCAGCGCCTGCGCAGGAAGTCCATGAGCTCGGGCGACTCGGGCGGCGCGTCGCGCGGGTCCTGGGCGCGCATGGCCGCCCAGATGCCCGGCATGTCGTCGCGCATCGCCTCCAGCGCGGCGACCAGCAGCTTCGTACGGGCCTGCTGCTCCTCGCAGACGGCGCCGGGGCCGGTGCTCATCAGGGTGAGGCTCGCGAACGGGCCCGGCTCGCGCACCACGGCCGCCCGCACGATCAGCCCGCCGAGCGAATGCCCGAGCAGGTGGAGCGGGCCGCTGCCCAGCGCGACCGCCTGGGCCAGCACGTCGCGCCCCAGCTCCTCCAGCGCGTACGGGGCCTCCGCACGCGCGCCGGGGGTCTCGAACTGCCCGCGCCCGTCGACGGCGACCACCCGGTACCCGGCGGCGGCCAGCGGCTCCAGGAGGCCGATGAAGTCCTCCTTGCTGCCGGTGTACCCGGGGACCAGCAGAGCGGTGCCGCGCACCGGCTCACCGGCCTCCTGTACGGCGAACTCGCCGCGGGCCGTGCCCAGGCGGTACGTGCGGGCGTCGGGCGGCAGGGTGAGGCGCGGCGGCTTGCTCATGCCGCTCACGTTACTGGCCGGTCGGGGGGTCCGGAAACGCCGAAGGCCCGGCTCCCTGGAGGGGGAGCCGGGCCATCGGGACGTGCTCGGAGCGGTTACGCCTCGGGCGCCGCCGCGGCCTTGCGGGTACGGGTGCGCTTCGGCTTGACCGGAGCCTCCTCGGCCGCGGGGGCGGACGGCGCGGCGGCCGGAGCAGCCTCGGCGGCCTTGCGGGGCCGGGCGGCCCGGCGGGCCTTGACCGGCTCCACGGGCGGGGCCATCTGGAAGTCCGGCTCCGGGGCGGTCTCGGCGACCTTGCGGATCCGCGGACGCCTCGGCCTGAGCGGGGCCTCCTCGGCCTCGGCGACCGGGGCCGGAGCCACGGGGGCCTCGGCGACAGCGGCGACGGCCTTGCGGGTACGGGTGCGCTTCGGCTTGACCGGAGCCTCCTCGACGACCGCGACAGCGGCCGGGGCGGCGACGGCGACCGGAGCGGCGGCGACCGGAGCCTCGACCACGGCGGCCTCGGCCACCGCGGCGGCGGCCGCGGCACCGGAGGCCGCGCGGGTCCGGCGACGGCGCGGCTTGCGCGGCTCGTCGGCGGCCGCAGCCTCGGGGGCCTCGGCCACCGGGGTCACCGGCGCGGACGCGACCTCGGAGCCCAGCTCCGAACCGCCGCGCGTACGGCGGCGCTGGCGCGGCGTACGGGTGCGGGCCGGACGCTCCTCGACCACCGCGGCAGCGGCGGCCGGGCCGCGACCGCCACGGCCACCGCGGCCGCCGGTCTCGCCCAGGTCCTCCAGCTCCTCGGCCTTCAGGCCGGCCCGCGTGCGCTCGGCGCGCGGCAGGATGCCCTTGGTGCCGGCCGGGATGTTCAGCTGCTCGAACAGGTGCGGGGACGTGGAGTACGTCTCCTCGGGCTCGTGGAAGTCGAGCTCCAGCGCCTTGTTGATCAGCTGCCAGCGCGGGATGTCGTCCCAGTCGACCAGGGTGACGGCCGTGCCCTTGTTGCCCGCGCGGCCGGTGCGGCCCACGCGGTGCAGGAAGGTCTTCTCGTCCTCGGGCGTCTGGTAGTTGATGACGTGGGTCACGCCCTCGACGTCGATGCCGCGCGCGGCGACGTCGGTGCAGACCAGCACGTCGACCTTGCCGTTGCGGAAGGCGCGCAGCGCCTGCTCGCGGGCGCCCTGGCCCAGGTCGCCGTGGACGGCGCCGGACGCGAAGCCGCGCTTCTCCAGCTGCTCGGCGATGTCGGCCGCCGTGCGCTTGGTGCGGCAGAAGATCATGGCGAGCCCGCGGCCCTCGGCCTGCAGGATGCGGGAGACGAGCTCCGGCTTGTCCATGTTGTGCGCGCGGAAGACGTGCTGCGCGATGTTGGCGACCGTCGCGCCCTCGCCGTCCTCGGAGACGGCGCGGATGTGGGTCGGCTGCGTCATGTACCGGCGGGCCAGGCCGATGACCGCGCCCGGCATGGTCGCCGAGAACAGCATCGTCTGACGCTTCGCGGGCAGGTGGTTCATGATCTTCTCGACGTCGGGCAGGAAGCCCAGGTCGAGCATCTCGTCGGCCTCGTCCAGGACGAGCGCCTTGACGTGCGAGAGGTCGAGCTTCTTCTGACCGGCCAGGTCGAGCAGGCGGCCCGGGGTGCCGACGATGACGTCGACGCCCTTCTTGAGCGCCTCGACCTGGGGCTCGTACGCGCGGCCGCCGTATATGGCGAGGACGCGGACGTTGCGGACCTTGCCCGCGGTCAGGAGGTCGTTGGTGACCTGGGTGCACAGCTCGCGGGTCGGAACCACCACGAGGGCCTGCGGGGCGTCGGTCAGCTGCTCGGGCGTGGCCCGGCCGGCCTCGACGTCCGCGGGGACGACGACCCGCTCCAGCAGCGGAAGGCCGAAACCGAGCGTCTTGCCGGTTCCGGTCTTCGCCTGGCCGATGACGTCCGTGCCGGAAAGGGCGACGGGGAGGGTCATCTCCTGGATCGGGAAGGGGGACACAATGCCGACGGCCTCAAGGGCTTCGGCCGTCTCGGGAAAGATCCCGAGGTCTCGGAACGTAGTCAGGGTGCTGCCTCTTCTGTGAGACGCGGCGCGAGGCGGCGAAAGGGGGGTCGTACCGTGCCTGGCTTGCAGTACTGCGACGTACTGACAAAGCTGCGCGGGACCACGAGCCTTCGCTCAAGCGCTTGTGCCGCTGAGGGGGCCCCTCGTGGGAGGCGGTACGCATGAACGTACGCATCACGCCGAGGGCGGTCGGGTTGGAGCCGATCGGGCCACCGACCGGGCATCCTCATTCGGATGGCCCGCCGAGTATTCGGCAGGCGCATTACCACTGTACCCCGGAATCGCGCAGGTGTGTCGGGTGAATTCACCAGGTAGGCGCGTTTAGGTGGACTGACCAGGTGGTTCGCCGTCCCTTTCGGCGGGCTATTGTGCGGAGCATGTCGACCGTAGAAAACGCATCGCCCGCCGATGACAGCTCCCCCGTCGAGGCGGCCGGTATCGCCGCCCAGGACTGGGCCACCGCCTCCGCCTCGCCCCAGTACCGGGCCGCCGTGGTGGACCTGCTCGGCGCGCTGGCGTACGGAGAGCTCGCGGCCTTCGAGCGCCTCGCGGAGGACGCGAAGCTCGCGCCCTCCCTCGACGACAAGGCCGAGCTCGCGAAGATGGCCTCCGCCGAGTTCCACCACTTCGAGCGCCTGCGCGACCGGCTCGCGGCGATCGACGCCGAGCCCACCGCCGCCATGCAGCCCTTCGCGAAGGGCGTCGACGACTTCCACCGCCAGACCGCGCCGTCCGACTGGCTGGAGGGCCTGGTCAAGGCGTACGTCGGCGACTCGATCGCCAGCGACTTCTACCGCGAGGTCGCCACGCACCTGGACACCGACACCCGCGCGCTCGTCGTGAGCGTGCTGGACGACACGGGCCACGGCGGCTTCGCCGTCGAGAAGGTCCGCGCCGCCATCGAGGCCGACCCGCGCTGCGGCGGCCGGCTCGCGCTGTGGGCCCGCCGGCTGATGGGCGAGGCGCTCTCGCAGGCCCAGCGGGTGGTCGCCGAGCGCGACGCGCTCTCGACCATGCTGGTCGGCGGCGTCGACGGAATGGCGGCGGGCTTCGACCTCGCGGCCGTCGGCGAGATGTTCACCCGCATCACCAAGGCCCACACCAAGCGCATGGCCGCGCTGGGCCTGGCCGCCTAGCTCCGCCCGCGGGCCCCGGCGCCCGTACGTCGGCCCCGGCCGCGGAAGTGACCGCGCCGGGGCCGAGGTGTGTCCGGAGGGGGGCTGCTCAGCCCCGCGTCGGGATCGAAAACGGAGTCCGGGGGGACGGCCTCCCGGTGCGGCGGCCGGGGCGCAGCAGCAGCGACAGGACCACCGCCGCCACCAGCAGCCCGCCGCCGAAGGTCGCGAAGAGGGTGTTGTGCCCCGGGCCCAGCGCGGTGTGCGTCAGGTAGGCCCCGAACAGCGCCCCCAGCACCCCGCTGACCAGCACCACCCGCGGGGAGGGCAGCCGCTGCCCGACCACTCGCACGGCCGCTCCCGACAGGGCCAGGCCCACCAGAGCAGAGCCGAGCGCTTCGATCAGCAGCATGGGGTTCCTCCCATACGTCGGGGCAAACCGGGTCACTGCGGTCCTACCCGAAGCGGAGGAACGAGAAACGGCCCGGTGGGATCAACCACCGGGCCGTTCTCTTCGACTTCTCGGAAGTCCGGTCGAGCGCTCAGAGAGCGCCGAAACCGACCTTGCGCGCGCTGGGCTCGCCCAGGTCCACGTACGACAGACGGTCGGACGGAACCAGCACCTTGCGGCCCTTGACGTCGGTCAGGCTCAGCAGCGGCGCCTGGCCGGACAGAGCGGCAGCGACGATGCTCTCCAGCTCCTCGGCGCTCAGGTCGCTCTCCAGAACGATCTCCCGGGGTGCGTGCTGCACGCCGATCTTGACCTCCACGGCCTTGTCCCTCCGACGGTCCGGTTCGCGCGATCAGCCGCGCCGTTACCCGGTCCACATTAGCCCGGAGAGAGGACGTGTCCGCCGCACGGCGGACACGCTCGCAGCGAACAGGGGCCCGTCAGGGCCGGTCAGCGACTCAGACGTCCGTCGGGTGCAGCGGGAAACCGGCGATTCCGCGCCATGCCAGCGAGGTCAGCAGCCCCACCGCGGTGTCCCGGGCGACCGGGCTCTCGCTGGAGAGCCAGTACCGGGCGACGACCTGCGAGACGCCGCCCAGGCCCACGGCCAGCAGCATCGACTCGTCCTTCGACAGGCCGGTGTCCTCGGCGATGACGTCGGAGATGGCCTCGGCGCACTGGAGCGACACGCGGTCCACGCGCTCGCGCACGGCCGGCTCGTTCGTCAGGTCGGACTCGAAGACCAGCCGGAAGGCGCCGCCCTCGTCCTCCACGTACGCGAAGTAGGCGTCCATGGTCGCCGCCACGCGCAGCTTGTTGTCGGTCGTCGACGCGAGCGCGGTGCGCACGGCGAGCAGCAGGGCCTCGCAGTGCTGGTCCAGCAGCGCCAGGTAGAGGTCGAGCTTCCCCGGGAAGTGCTGGTACAGAACCGGCTTGCTGACCCCGGCGCGCTCGGCGATGTCGTCCATCGCCGCGGCGTGGTAACCCTGCGCGACGAAGACCTCCTGGGCCGCGCCCAGCAGCTGGTTGCGCCGGGCTCGGCGCGGCAGTCGCGTGCCCCGCGGACGCGCTGCCTCGGTCTGCTCGATGGCTGTCACGCCGCCTCCCACTTTCTCTAAGAACACAGTGCGCTCTGCGCCGCGCCGCCATCGTACTTTTCGGTAACCGAATCTGGAGGGTTCAAGCCGAGTTTTCTCGCGGTACGGACCGGTCGGACCTGCTGGTCAGGGGGTAGTCGGCGCGGGTCATCGGTAGTCGTCCTCGTCCAGGGGAACCACCCGGGCCTGCTCCGCGGCGTCACCGTCCGCGGCCTCGCCCCGCTCCGGTGCGGCGACCGGGTCGTCCTCGCTCTGCTGCAGGTCGGTCCGCTGCTCGGCCGCATCAGCCTCGGGTGCCTCGACGTCGGGTGCCTCCCGGAGCTGTTCCTGGAAGGTTGCCGGTTCTGCGGGGTCGACAGTCATGGGGCTCCCCTTCTTCTCTCATAACGAGCGTAGGAGGATCGCGAGTACCCCGCTACGCGGGTCCGCATGCCTCCGTGATGCGGCTGTGACGGCGAACACAAGAGCCCCGGCGTGATCGTCTCGTAACATTGCCCCATGTCTTCGACCGAGCTGCCGGGTGTGCGGTCCACCGCCGAGCCGTCCTCCCAGGTGGGAGCCGTTCGGATGGCCGAGGGGGAGCAGCTGCGCACCGACCGGCTGCCCGGACTCGACCTGACCGTCCGCGTGCGCGCGCCGCTGCGCACCGGCCTGCCGCCGGCGCTATTCGTACACGGGCTCGGCGGGTCCTCGCAGAACTGGTCCGCACTCATGGCGCGGCTCGCCGACAGCGTCGACGGCGAGGCCCTGGACCTGCCGGGCTTCGGCTGGTCCCCGCCGCCCGCCGACCGGGACTACTCCGTCACCGGGCTCGCCCGCGCGGTCATCCGCCACCTCGACGCCGCCGAGCGCGGACCGGTGCACCTGTTCGGCAACTCCCTCGGCGGGGCCGTCTCCACCCGCGTCGCGGCCGTCCGGCCCGACCTCGTGCGCACCCTGACGCTGATCTCGCCCGCCCTGCCCGAGCTGCGCGTGCAGAAGTCGGCCGTGCCGACCGCACTGCTCGCGGTGCCCGGGGTCGCCGCGCTCTTCGGCCGCCTGACCCGCGACCTGACCGCCGAGCAGCGCACCCGGGGGGTGATGGGCCTCTGCTACGGGGACCCCTCCCAGGTGACGCCGGAGGCCTTCCGGTACGCGGTCGAGGAGATGGAGCGGCGGCTCGCCCTCCCGTACTTCTGGGACGCGATGACCCGTTCCTCGCGCGGCATCGTCGACGCGTACACCCTCGGCGGGCAGCACGGGCTGTGGCGCCAGGCCCAACGGGTTCTCGCCCCCACCCTCTTGGTCTACGGTGGCCGGGACCAACTGGTCTCGTACCGCATGGCCCGCAAGGCCGCGTCGGCCTTCCGGGGTTCGCGGCTGCTGTGCCTGCCCGAGGCCGGGCATGTGGCGATGATGGAGTACCCCGAGGTGGTCGCGGCCGCCTTCCGGGGACTGCTCGACGACGAGAACGGCAAGGGCTGAGGACGACCGTGGGACGACATAGTCGCAAGGACCCCGCTCCTGCCCCTGCCCCCGCGGCGGCGCCGGCGCCGGTCTTCCCGTACGAGGAGCCCCGCGGGCGCCAGCACCCCGAACCCACCGTCACCCACCAGGGGTACGTGCCCCCGGCGCGCGTTGCGTACGGCGCGCGCGGCGGCCACCCCCAGCACCGCGAACCGGGCGGCGCCTGGGGCGCCGGTCCGGGCACCGGGTCCGGCGCGGTGTACGGGGACTGGCGCGGAGTGCCGCGCGACAGCGACACCCCGGCCTACGGCACCCCCGCGGTCGGCTTCCCGCAGGTCACCCTGGACCCGCCGCGGCCCGCCCCGGCGGCGCCCCGGCCCGCGTCCGACGCCCTCACCTCCACCGGCTCGCACCGGCGGGTGCCCGCACCCCGCAAGCCGGCCGACGACGCCGCGCAGCGGCCCGGCTCCGGCCGCGGCGCCAAGGTCCGTACGTACACCGGCATGGCGGCCGCGGCCGTCACCACCGTGCTCGCCGTCGTCGTGGCCGGCCAGGTCACCACCGAGGGCGACTCGGGCAAGGCCGACGCGCGCGCCGCCGACGACGGCCGGGTCCGGGCCGCCCAGGGCAATTCCGCCGCCTCCCGGTCCGACGGCCGACCGACGCCGAGCGCGTCGGGGGTCGCGAACGCCCCGGCGGCGCCGGCCGCGCCCGAGCTGACGTACGAGCAGCGGATGGCGCAGCAGCTCCCGATCGACGAGAAGCTGAAGGGGCCCGGCACCTTCGACACGGTGCCCGGGGTGGCTCCGGCGCCCGGCAAGGGCAAGCTGATCCGCTACCGCGTCGACGTGGAGCAGGGGCTCGGCCTGGACGGGCAGCTCTTCGCCGAGGCCGTCCACCGCACCCTCAACGACCCGCGCAGCTGGGGCCACGGGGGCAGTAAGACCTTCGAGCGGGTGCCGGGCGGCGAGGCCGACTTCGTGATCACGCTCGCCAGCCCCGGGACCACCGGTGTCTGGTGTGCCAAGTCCAGCCTGGACACCACCGTCGACAACGTCTCCTGCGACTCGGCGTCCACGGACCGGGTGATGATCAACGCGTACCGCTGGGCGCAGGGCTCGGCGACGTACGGCGCGGACCAGATGTTCGCCTACCGCCAGATGCTCATCAACCACGAGGTCGGGCACCGGCTGGGGCACGGCCACGTGAACTGCCAGACGCCCGGCGCGCTCGCGCCGATCATGCAGCAGCAGACGAAGTCCCTGGACATCGGCGGAATCCAGTGCAAGCCCAACCCCTGGGTGTTCCCCGGAAGTTGAGCGGAGACGGGCACCGGGTGCCGGGATCCGTCGTTGACAAGCCGTCCGGTGATCGGTAATTGCTCTCCGCATGTCGCACCGCCACACCACCGCCGCGAGCGCCGCCATTGAGCTGGCGCTCCTCGGTGTGGCCGCGCACAGCGTGTCCGACATCTTCTGTCGCTGACTCCCCCTGGGCCTGGCGGCCCGGGAGGTACCCCCGGACCCGATCGCGCGCGACTCCGCTCTCTCCGCTGCCTCGCCGCGCCCGGGTATTTCCGCGCCTACGGAGTGGGGGGAACGGGCCGTCGTCACCCGGCACGCACTGCGCGGCGCCGTGGCGCCGGTCATCGCGCTGAGCGCCGTGGACTTCGGCACGATGATCGGCGGCGCGGTGCTGACCGAGTCGCTGTTCGGGATCCCCGGACTGGGCAAGACGCTGATCGACGGCGTGGGGATGGTGGACCTGCCGGTCGTGGTCGGCGTCGTCCGCGTCGGGCTGGAGGCCGCGCACGACGACCGGTACCCGCACGAGTTCAGCGGCGGCCAGCGCCGGCGCGTCGGCATCGCGCGGGCGCTCGCGCCCCGGCCCCGGCTGATCGTCTGCGACGAGCCGGTCTCCGCCCTGGACGTGACCACGCAGGCGCAGGTCACCGCGCTGCTGGCAGAGCTCCAGCGGGAGCTGGGCATCGCCCTGGTCTTCATCGCGCACGACCTCGCGGTGGTCCGCCGGGTCAGCGACCGGGTCGCCGTCATGCGCGGCGGGGAGATCGTGGAGGAGGGCCCGGTGGACGAGGTGTACGACCGCCCGGCGCACGCCTACACCCGCCGGCTCCTGGCCGCCGTACCCGCCCTCGACCCGGCCCTGGCGGGTGAGCGCCGGGCCTCGCGACAGGAGGTCTTCGCCTAGTGCTGTGCCCCGGGCAGCGCCCTTTCTAGCGTGCTCGAACGCGAACCGTACGGGAAAGTTACGACTCTTCACCCCTTCCGGTGGCGCGACGGACAACCGTCCGTCGCGCCTTCGGCATATCCGCTTGAGTTCTCCCGCGGCGGGTCGCCGGACCGACGGCGACCGCCCAAACGGGAGATCGGGGGTGCCACTCGTGCGGATCGGACTGCTCACGGAAGGTGGTTATCCGTATGCGACGGGAGAGGCGAGGCTCTGGTGCGACCGGCTCGTGCGCGGGCTCCCGCAGCACGAGTTCGAGCTCTACGCGCTGAGCCGCAGCGCCGAACAGGAGGAGCGCGGCCGGGTGCCGCTGCCGGACCACGTGACCCGGGTCCGCACCGCCCCCCTGTGGGCCCCCGCCGACGACGGGCGCAGCTACTCGCGGCGCGAGCGGCGGCGCTTCGCCGACTGCTTCACCGCCCTGGTCCGGGGGATCTGCGCGGGCGAGGCCGAGCCCTTCGCGGCCGGGCTGTACGGCCTGGCCGAACTCGCCGGCGAACAGGGCGGGCTGTACGCGGCCCTGCGCTCCGAGACGGCCGTCCGCGCCGTGGAGTCCGCCTGCCGGGCCCCGGGCGCGAGCCGCTCCGTACAGGCGGCGCAGGTGCCGGACCTGCTGGCCTTCGTGGACGAACTGGAGCGCAGACTCCGGCCGTTGTCCCTCGACTGGCACCAGGAGAAAGGCCTGGGCGCGGTCGACGTGTGCCACGCAGCGGCGGGCGGCGTGGCGGCGCTCCCCGGACTGCTGGCCAAACGCTTCTTCGGGGTGCCGCTGCTGGTCACCGAGTACGGGGTCCAGGTCCGGGCCCAGTACCTGGCGCACCACCTCGCGGCGGACGGCCCCGGCGAGCGGCCCGCGGTACGGGCCCTGCTCGCCGCCTTCCACCTCCGGCTGGCCGGCGAGATCTACGCCGGGGCCGACCTCCTCACCCCCGGCAACGCCCACGCCCGGCGCTGGCAGGAGCGGTGCGGGGCGCCGCGGGAGCGGCTGCGGACGGTCTACCCGGGTATGGAGGCGGACCGATTCGCCACCGTCGGGGAGGACCCCGACTGCGGGGACCCGGACACGCTGGTGTGGGTCGGCCGGATGGAGCCGGCCAAGGACCTGATCGGCCTGCTGCACGCCTTCGCCGAGGTGCGCCGCGCCGAGCCCCGGACCCGGCTGCGGATCTTCGCGACGGCCGCGGCACCGGGCGCCGAGTCGGCGCACTACGCCGCCGACTGCCGCTCGCTGGCCGCGCAGCTGTTCCCCGACGAGGCCGCCGACGCCCGCACCGTCGGGGAGAACCCCGTCACCTTCGAGGAGATCGGCGGACCCGAGGCCCCCTCGCCCGCCGATGCCTACGGCGCCGGCCGGGTGGTCGTGCTGTCCTCCGTCATCGAGGGCTTCCCGATCACCCTGGCCGAGGCGATGTTCTGCGGCCGCGCCACCGTGTCCACGGACGTCGGCGCGGTGTGCGAGGTGATCGGCGGTACGGGGCTCGTGGTCCCGCCGCGCAACCCCCGGGCGCTCGCCGACGCCTGCCTCACCCTGTTGCGGGACCCCGAGCGGGCGCAGCGGCTCGGGGCGGCCGCCCGGGCGCGTGCCCAGGAGCTCTTCACCGTCGAGCAGAACGTGAACGCCTTCCAGGAGAGCTACCTCCGCCTCCTCGCCCGCGGATCCGCCCGGCCGGACGGGGAGGTCCCCTTCGCCCAGCCCCCGGAGGCGCGGGTGCCGGGGCACTGGACCAGCCCGACCTGGGCCGCCGCCCCGGAGGTGACCGTATGACCACCGCGGGCGAGACCGACACCGCCAGGCGGCGCCGGGCCGGCGGGGACCCCGTCAAGGCGCTGCTCCACCGGCACCGGGAGCTGTGCGAGCGGGCCGTCGACCCGCTGGAGGTCGCCGCCGGACTGGAGGCGCACGGCATCACCGACCGCACCGCCGCACGCTTCCGGCACCGGGACGTCTTCTCCCTCGCGGAGGAGCTGTACGCGCGGACCCCGCGCGGCGAGGCGCCGCCCGCCGCGCCCGCCGGTCCCGCCGCCGGGCCCCGCGCGCTACGGGGCTTCGGGTACTCGCTGCTGCCCGGGGCCCTCGCGCTCGGCGCGGCCGCCGCCGGGGTGCCCCGGGCCGGAGCCGTCGCCGCGCTCGTCACCGTCGCGGCCCTGGTGTGGCCCGGCCGGAGCGGGCCCGGCGGGGGCCGCTTCCCGGCGCTGCCGTACCTGCTCGCCGCGGCCGCCGTCGGGTGGGCCGGGCACCGCCACGGGGTCCCGCTCGCCGTCGCCCTCGCCCTGGCCGTCGCCCCCGGACACCTGGCCGCCGCCGTGTTCGCGCACCGCGCGCGGCGCAGGCTCGCCGGGAGCCGGGCCCTGGAGGAGTTCGCCGACGGGGTACGGCCGCTGCTGCTCGGCGCGGCCCTGCTCTTCACCGCGGCGGCCGCGGGGGCCGCCGCGCTCGTCGGCGCACCGCTCGCCGAGGCCGTACCGCTCGCGGTGCTGCTGTTCCTGACCCGGCTGCTGCTCGCGCACGGCGCCGCCCGCGGCCCCGTCGCCGCCGCACTGGCCCTCGCCCTGCTCCCGACCCCGGCGGGCCCGCTCGCCGCCGCGGCAGGGCTCCTCGTACACGCGGTGCTCGCGCTCTCCAGGGCGTCGGCACACGCGACCCGGCCGTAGGACCGCCCTTCGGAGCCGACGCCGAAGCGCCCGCCGTACCCCTATCCACCCATCCAGCAAGGAGAAACAGGACATGACCGGCCAGCCAACCAACCAAGGGGCCGCGCGATGAGGGTGCTGCTGATCGGAGCCAACGGGTACCTCGGCCGCTACGTCGCGGACCGGCTCCTCGCCGACCCCGCCGTCCAGCTCACCGCGCTCGGCCGCGGGGACGACGCCGACGTGCGCTTCGACCTCGCCACCGGAAGCCCCGGCGCGCTCACCCGGTTCCTCGACGCCGTCCACCCGGGCGTCGTCATCAACTGCGCCGGCGCCACCCGCGGCGGCGCCCGCGAGCTCACCCGGCACAACACCGTCGCCGTCGCCACCATCTGCGAGTCGCTGCGCCGCAGCGGCTGCGGGGCCCGGCTCGTCCAGCTCGGCTGCGCCGCCGAGTACGGGCCCAGCCAGCCCGGGTCCTCCACGGCCGAGGACGCCGTGCCGAGACCCGGCGGACCGTACGGGGTGAGCAAACTGGCCGCCACCGAGCTGGTGCTCGGCTCGGGACTCGACGCCGTCGTCCTGCGGGTCTTCTCGCCCGTCGGCCCCGGCACCCCGGCCGGCTCCCCGCTCGGCCGGCTCGCCGAGGCCATGCGGCGCGCCATGCAGTCCGGGGACGGCGAGCTCAAGCTCAGCGGGCTCGGGGTGCAGCGCGACTTCGTGGACGTACGGGACGTGGCGCGGGCCGTGCACGCCGCCTCGCTGTCGGCCGCCCAGGGGGTCGTCAACATCGGCACCGGGCGCGCGGTCCGGCTGCGCGACGCGGCGGCCGTGCTGGCCCGGGTCGCCGGGTACGGAGGCTCCCTGCACGAGCTGGACGTACCGCACGGCGGACCGCAGCAGCACGCGCACCCCGGCCGCCCGGCGGGACTGGCCGCCATCGGATCCCCGCGCTCCGAGGCGACGCCCGAGCAGCTCGCCGCCGCGGCCCCGCCGCCGTACCCCTACCCGGACGGCTGCGGCGCCTGGCAGCAGGCCGACGTGCGCACCGCCCGCGACCGGCTCGGCTGGCGGCCCCGGATCAACCTGGAGGAGTCCCTCGCGGACATCTGGATGGAGGCGGCGTGCCGTATCTGACCACCCCGCCGGGGATCGCCGCGGCGGCCGCGACCGAGGCCGGCCGGCTCGGCCTCGGCATCCCCGGGTACGCGCACCCGCTGCTGGCACCGGTGGAGTGGGCGGAGCTGACCCGTCCCGGGACCCCGCTGCACTGGGCCGTGCTCAACGTCACGGACGGCCCGGGCGGGCGTCCCGACCAGCACTGCACGGAGGCCGTCGCGAAGCTGCGCGGCGCGGGCGGCACGGTGCTCGGCCATCTCGCCATGCGAGACGGCGAGCGGTCCTTCGGTGAGCTGGTCTCCGACGCCCACCGCTTCCGGGACTGGTACGGGGTCGGCGGCTTCTACCTGGCCGGGGCGCCGGCGGGCCGGGCGGAGCTGGCCGCGGTGCGCCGGGTGACCGAGACCCTGCGCGGGCTGGGCGAGGACGTACGGATCGTGCTCGGGCACGGCACCCACCCGTACGAGGGCTACGCGGAGGCCGCCGACCAACTGGTCACGTTCTCCGGGGCCTGGGCCGACTACCGCTGGTCCCAGGTGGCGGAGTGGACCGCGGAGTACCCGGCGGAGCGGTTCTGCCACCTCGTCCACGGAGTGCCGCGCACGCACCTGGAGGAGGCCGTCCGGATCGCCCGCTGGCAGGGCGCCGGGACCATCTGGTTCACGGACCGGCAGGGGGCCGGGGACCGGGACCCGTGGGCCTCGATGCCCGGGTACTGGGACGAAATCGTCTCGCGGATCGGACCGGGTGTCTCGGAATGAAGAAGGGCGTGGCAGTGTTACGGGAAGAACTACCGTTAAGACTTAACCATCCGGAGTCCCCGTGTCGCTGCCACCCCTGGTAGAGCCAGCTGCTGAGCTCACCGTTGACGAGGTCCGTCGGTACTCCCGCCACCTGATCATCCCGGATGTCGGGATGGACGGCCAGAAGCGCCTGAAGAACGCCAAGGTGCTGGCCGTGGGCGCGGGCGGCCTCGGCTCGCCCGCCCTCATGTACCTGGCCGCGGCCGGCGTCGGCACGCTGGGCATCGTGGAGTTCGACGAGGTCGACGAGTCGAACCTCCAGCGCCAGATCATCCACAGCCAGGCGGACATCGGCCGTTCCAAGGCCGAGTCGGCCCGTGACAGCGTGCTGGGCATCAACCCGTACGTGAACGTGGTCCTTCACGAAGAGCGGCTCGAAGCCGAGAACGTGATGGAGATCTTCAGCCAGTACGACCTCATCGTCGACGGCACGGACAACTTCGCCACGCGCTACCTGGTCAACGACGCCTGCGTGCTGCTGAACAAGCCGTACGTGTGGGGTTCGATCTACCGCTTCGACGGCCAGGCCTCGGTCTTCTGGTCCGAGCACGGCCCGTGCTACCGCTGCCTGTACCCGGAGCCCCCGCCGCCGGGCATGGTCCCGAGCTGCGCCGAGGGCGGCGTGCTGGGCGTGCTCTGCGCGTCCATCGGGTCCATCCAGGTCACCGAGGCCATCAAGGTCCTCACGGGCGTGGGCGAGCCGTTGGTCGGCCGTCTGATGATCTACGACGCCCTGGAGATGCAGTACCGCCAGGTCAAGGTCCGCAAGGACCCCGACTGCGCGGTCTGCGGTCCGAACGCGACCGTCACCGAGCTCATCGACTACGAGGCCTTCTGCGGCGTCGTGTCTGAGGAGGCCCAGGAGGCGGCGCTCGGCTCCACGATCACTCCCAAGCAGCTCAAGGAGTGGATCGACAACGACGAGCCGATCGAGATCATCGACGTCCGCGAGGTCAACGAGTACGAGATCGTCTCGATCCCCGGCGCGAAGCTGATCCCCAAGGGCGAGTTCCTGATGGGCACCGCCCTCCAGGACCTGCCGCAGGACAAGCGCATCGTCCTGCACTGCAAGACGGGTGTCCGCAGTGCGGAGGTCCTCGCGGTCCTGAAGTCCGCGGGCTTCTCCGACGCGGTCCACGTCGGCGGCGGCGTGATCGGCTGGGTCCACCAGATCGAGCCGGAAAAGCCGGTCTACTAGCAGCAGCAGGAAGGGGCCGCACCCACCGGGTGCGGCCCCTTCCGCGTGTTCAGGCGGCGGTGCAGACCGTGTTCGCGCCCGGCACCTTCCCGTCCAGCAGGTAGGAGTTCACCGCCTCCTGCACGCACTTGTCGCCGCTGTTGTACGCGCCGTGCCCCTCGCCCTTGTAGGTCAGCTCCACGCCGACGCCGGGGCCGAGCCGCTCCACCATCTTGCGCGCGCCCTCGTACGGGGTCGCCGGGTCGCCGGTGTTGCCGATCACCAGGATCGGGGCGGCCCCGGGGGCGGAGACGTCCGGGGTGTCCCAGACGCCCGCGACCGGCCAGCCGGTGCAGCTCATCATGCCCCAGCCGAGGAAGTCCCCGAAGACGGGCGAGGCCGAACGGAAGCCCGGGAGCCTGGACTTGGTCTGCGCCAGGGAGTAGCGCTCCTTGGAGTCGGCGCAGTTGATCGCGGTGTTCGCGGCGCCGATGTTGCTGTACCTCCCCTGCTGGTCCCGGCCGTTGAGCGCGTCGGAGAGGGCGAGGAGCAACTGCCCCTGGCCGCCGTCGGCCTCGTCGAGCCCCTGTTCCAGCAGCGGCCACAGCTCCTTCGAGTACAGGGCCTGGGCGATGCCGTTGGTGGCCGAGGTCTCGGTGAGCTGCCGGCCGCCGATGCCGGGGATCGGCTTGGCCGCCAGGTCCTTCTGGAGCTTGATGACGTTGTCCTCGATCTCCTTGGCGGTGCTGCCCTGGAGCTTGCAGGCGTCGCCGCGGTTCACGCAGTCCTGGGCGAAGTTGCCGAGGGCCAGCTGGAAGCCCTTGGCCTGGCCCAGCGCCCCCTCCTCGGAGGTCTTGGTGGGGTCGACGACGGCGTCGAACACGGCCCGGCCGACGTTCTTGGGGAAGAGGTGGGCGTATACCCCGCCGAGCTCGGTGCCGTAGGAGATGCCGAAGTAGTGGAGCCTGTCGTCGCCGAGGGCCCGGCGGATCCGGTCCAGGTCGCGGGCCGCGTTGGGCGTGCCGACGTGGGGGAGCAGCTTGCCGGAGTTCTGCTCGCAGGCCTGCTGGTACTTGTTGATGTTGTCGACGAACACCTTCTCCTGCTCCGGTGTGGAGGGGGTGGAGTCGGCGGCGTAGTAGGCGTCGAGCTGTTTGTCGTCCTCACAGCGGACGGGGGCGCTGCGGCCCACTCCGCGGGGGTCGAAGCTGACCAGGTCGTACCGCTCGCGCAGGGCCGCGTACTCGGTGGCCGCCCCGGGGAGGGTGCTGATGCCGGAGCCGCCCGGGCCGCCGAAGTTGAAGACGAGGGAGCCGATGCGCCTGTCCTTGTCGCGGGCCTGGGCGCGGATCAGGGCGAGCGGGATCGTCTCGCCCTCGGGCTTGGCGTAGTCGAGGGGGACGTCGAGGGTGGCGCACTTCCAGTCCTTGCCGGGAGTCTGCCCGCCGCCCTCGTCGACGGTGGGTGCCTCGCAGTCCCCCCACTTGAGGGGTTTGGATTCCCGGGCGCCGCCGTCCTTCGTCCTGGTGTCCTTCTCCCCGCCGTCGGAACAGGCGCCGGTGGTCAGCAGCGCGGTGGCGACGGCGGCGGCAGCGGTGATCCGAAGGGCGTTTCGCGGCATGCCCCCATCCTGTGGGCCCGCCGCTCCGGCCGCCCGCGCCGTGAGCCGAACGGGTCTGGCGGGCGGGCCCGCGGGGCCGGGTGCCGGGGGGCGGGTCGTCAGGCCGCGGCCAGGATCTGCTTCGCCGCGTTCCGGCCGGTGGCCACGCAGGCGGCGACGCCCACGCCCTCGTACGCCGCTCCGCACAGGGCCAGGCCCGGGAGCTTGGCGGCGGCCTCGCGGATGCGGGCGACGCGGTCGCGGTGGCCCACGCCGTACTGGGGCAGGCCCCGGTCCCAGCGGGTCACGCGGGCGGCCAGGGGTTCTCCCATCGGCCCGACCGCGTGGTGCAGTTCGGCGATGGCCGAGCGGACCAGGTGGCGGTCGGGGCGGCCCAGCAGCTCCTCCTCGCCGATCCGGCCGACGGAGGCCCGCAGGACGAAGGTGTCGGGGGCCGAGGAGTCCAGCCAGGACCACTTGTTGGAGAGGAAGGAGGCGGCCTTGAGGGTGTGCCCGTCCACCGGCGGGACCAGGAAGCCGTTGCCCTCCGGGAGGAAGTGGGCCCGGGCGCGGGAGAACGCCATCGTGATCACGGCGGTGGACGCGTGCGGGATGGCCGACAGCTCGTACTCCGCCATCGGGGAGTGCGAGCGCAGCAGCTTCGCCGCCGCGTAGGCGGGGAGCGCCAGGATCACGCCGTCCGCCTCCATGGTCAGGGGCCCGTCGTCGGTCATGGCCTGCACCCGCCAGCGGTCACCCGTGATTCGCTGGAGCGAGCGGGCGGTCGTACCGGTGAGGATGCGGGCTCCGCAGGCTTCCGCGACGGCCTGCGGGAAGCGGCCCGTGCCGCCGACCACGCCCTGGACGGCCACCGCCGCCGAGCGCGGGGCGCCGGCCGCCCGCATCCGGCGCAGGGCGGGCAGCAGGGGAGTGCCCGCTTCCGCCAGGGCGGCGATGCGCGGCATGGCGGCGCGCAGCGAGAGCCGGTCGGCGCGGCCGGCGTAGACGCCCCCCAGCAGGGGTTCGATCAGCCGGGCCACGGCCTCCCGGCCGAAGCGGGCCGCGAGGTAGTCGGCGACCGAGCAGTCCTCGGTCAGGGGGGAGGCGGGCAGCTTTTCCTCGGCGGCCACCCGCGCCACGCCCTCGGGCGAGAGCAGGCCGGTGCCGGCGAGGGCGGCGGGGTCGGTGGGGACGCCCATCACGTGGCCGGCGGGCAGCGGACGCAGGGCGCCGTTGGTCCAGACGGTGGTGGGGGCCTTCGCGGGGTCGCACAGGGCGTCGCCGAGGCCGACCGCGGCGGCCAGTTCCACGGCCTCCGGCCGCAGGGCCATGAGGGACTCGGCTCCCTCGTCCACGGCGATTCCGGCGATGGTGCCGGTGCGGAGCTTGCCGCCGACCTTGGCGAGGCTCTCCAGGACGGTGACGTCGGCCCGGCCGCGCAACTGCCATGCGGCGGCCAGACCGCTGATGCCGCCGCCGATGACGATCACTGAACGCATTGTCTTCTCCCGCGACCGATTTGTTCCCATACAAAACATATGGGGCTGTCCTGTGTCAGCGCCTCATGCTTTCGGCCAGAGCCGCCAGCTCCTCCGGGTACGGGAAGCTGCCCGGCTCGTACGCGCAGTACGGGTCCGCCTCCAGCACGTCGCGCGTGAAGCCGTACGCCCGCGAGCGCGACCCCCCGCACACCGTCTTGAACTCGCAGGCCCCGCACTTCCCGCGCAGCAGCGAGGGATCCCGGAGCTTGGTGAACAGCGCCGAGCCCCGGTAGATGTCGGTCAGCGGATGGTTCTTCACGTTGCCCGCCGAGACGGGCAGGAAGCCGCTGGGATGGACCTCGCCCGTGTGCGAGATGAAGACGAAGCCGCGCCCCGAGGAGACGTCCATGGGCGGCCGCCGCACCGACCGCCGCTCCCCGTCGAAGAGCCCCAGATCCCGGGCGCGGGCCGACAGGCGCCCGTACAGCTCGCCGAGCACGGGCCGCTCGCCGCGCGCGTCGAGCACCGTCCGCTGGAGCGCGACCCGCCGGAAATGGTGGCCCTCCGTGGTCTTGGTCGCCATCACCGCGCCGCAGTCGTAGAGGAAGTGCAGCACGTCCTCGACCTCGCCGGCGGTGAGCGCGTCCAACTGCTCCCCGCGTCCCGTCGGCACCAGGACGAACCCCGACCACAGCATCGCGCCCTCGCGCCTGACCAGCGCCGCGACGTCGGCGAGGTCCTCCAGGCCGTCCCGGGTGACCGTCGTGTTGATCTGCACCTTGAGCCCGAGCTCGCGGGCCGCCCGCCAGCCGTCCAGGGTCCAGTCGTACACCCCGGGCACGCCCCGGAAGGCGTCGTGCCGCTCGGCGGTCGAGCCGTCCAGGGACAGGGACAGGGCGACGGCTCCCGCGTCGCGGACCGCCACCAGGTTCTCCCGCGTCAGCGTGGGCGTACCGGACGGGGAGACCGCGACCCGCAGGCCGAGCGACGTCCCGTAGGCGACCAGGTCGGTGAGGTCGGCGCGCTGGAAGGGGTCCCCGCCGGTGATCACGAACAGCGGGCTCGGCCGGCCGAAGGCGGCGATCTGGTCCATCACCCGGCGGGCGTCCGCCCCGTCGAGCTCCTGCGGATGGCGGGCGGTCTGCGCCTCGGCCCGGCAGTGCAGGCAGGCCAGCGGGCAGGCCCGCGTCGCCTCCCAGATCACGATGAAGGGCCGCTCGGAGACGGCGTGCCGGGGCCGGCGCACGACGGTGGGCGCGGGGCGGCTCACGACACGCGCTCCCAGCCGCGCTTCTGCGGGCGGTTGGCCAGCTGCTCCGGGTCCCGCTTGCGGTAGACCACGTACGGCCGGAACACGTACTTCAGCGGCGCCGAGAACATGTGCACCAGCCGCGAGTACGGGATCAGCGCGAAGAGCGTGAACCCGAAGAGGATGTGCAGCTGGAAGGCGAGCGGGGCGCTCGCCATCAGGTGGTAGTCCGGATCGAAGGTGAACAGGCTGCGGAACCAGACCGAGATGCCCTCGCGGTAGCTGTAACCGTTCGTCTGCCCGGTGGAGTTGAGGACCGTGGCCGTCAGACCGAGCACCATCGCGCCCAGCAGGAACGTGTACATCAGGTGGTCGCTCTTCAGCGTGGCCCTGCGGACGGCCGGGAGGGTGAAGCGCCGGTGGACCAGGATGCCGATGCCCACGGCGGCCGCGAGGCCCGCCACCGCGCCGGTGGAGACGGCGAGCAGGTGGTACGCGTGGTCGCTCAGCCCCACCGCGTCGGTCCAGCTCATCGGGATCAGCAGGCCCACGACATGGCCCAGGACCACGAACAGCATGCCGAAGTGGAAGAGCGGCGAGCCGATCCGCAGCAGCCGCGACTCGTGCAGCTGCGAGGAGTGGGTGGTCCAGCCGAACTTGTCGAACCGGGCCCGCCAGACCGTGCCCGCGATCAGCAGCGCGACGGAGACGTACGGGAGCACGCCCCACAGGAGGAGGTCCATCAGGCGCTCTGCCTTTCGGGTGCGGTGGGCCAGGGGAGGTCGACGGGCATGTCGATGCCCGGACCGAAGGGTTCGAGCGGCGAGCCCGCGCCCACCAGCTCCTGCGGCGGCCCGTTCCGCGCGAGGGCCTTCGCCTCGGCCTTGGTCTCGGGGGAGGGCCCGGGCAGGGTCGCGCAGACGGCTCGCAGCACGCCCGCGTACGGGGAGCCCGACTCGGTGAGCGCGATCCGCAGCAGCTCCAGCCCCGCCCGGTGCTCCTGGAGCAGCTCGGTGCCGGGCTCCTCGCGCAGGGCGGCGAACTCCAGGGCCACGGGCAGGAAGTCGGGCAGCTCCTCGCCCGCGAACTCCAGCCCGAAGTCCCGGTAGATCCGCTTCAGCCGGACCAGGGACAGCCCGCGCCGGCGGGTGTCGCCGTCCACCCACCAGGTCAGGTACAGGCAGCGCCGGTTGCGGGTGTCGAAGGTGGCGGTGTATTCGGCGCACAGCTCGATCGGGCTCAGGGACCCGGCGTGGTCGAGGAACGCGCCGAGCAGCGCGGCCGGTTCGGCGGGCGCCCCGGCGAGGGCCGCACGGAGCCGGGGGAACTCGTCGTGGAAGTGGTCGCCGGGGTACTGCAGGGCGCAGCCCGCCACCAGGCGTACCAGGGCATCCGGGTTCACGAACTCCTCCTTGTCGGGCTGAGGTTGAGCAGCACGCGCGGCTCGGGCAGCGCGCCCACCGGGCACTCGGCGTCGTCCAGCGGGTGCGTCTCGGCGAGCGCCTCGGCGTCGGCGCGGGCCGCCGACGGGATCACGAAACGGTCCTCGATCTTGGCGATGGCCAGGAGCCGGAACATGTCCTCCACCTCCTGCCCGGTCAGCCCGACCGCCGCGGCGATCGACTCGTCCCGCTCCTCGCCGAGGTTGACGCGCCGCATGTACGCGCGCATCGCGGCCATCCGGCGCAGGACCGCCTCCACCGGGAAGGTGTCACCGGCGGTGAGGATCTGCGCGAGGTACTCGACCGGGATGCGCATGGCGTCGATGGCGCCGAAGAGGTTGCCCGCGTCCTCGCCGTCGCTGCCGGTGGCGGCGACCGCCTCGACCACGGGGGAGAGCGGGGGGACGTACCAGACCATCGGCATCGTCCGGTACTCCGGGTGGAGCGGGAGGGCGACCTGGTAGGTGGCGATCAGGTCGTAGACGGGGGAGTTGCGCGCGGCGTCGATCCACTCGTCGGTGATGCCGGCCGCGCGCGCGGCCGCGGCGACGGCCGGGTCGTGCGGGTCCAGGAAACACTCGACCTGGGAGGGGTAGAGGTCGTGCTCGTCCTCCACGGCGGCGGCCTCGGCGACCTTGTCGGCGTCGTAGAGCATCACGCCGAGGTAGCGCATCCGGCCCACGCAGGTCTCCGAGCACACCGTCGGCATGCCGACCTCGATGCGCGGGAAGCAGAAGGTGCACTTCTCGGCCTTGCCGGTGCGGTGGTTGAAGTACACCTTCTTGTACGGGCAGCCGGTCACGCACATGCGCCAGCCCCGGCACTGGTCCTGGTCGACCAGGACGATGCCGTCCTCCTCGCGCTTGTACATCGCGCCCGAGGGGCAGGACGAGACGCACGCGGGGTTGAGGCAGTGCTCGCAGACCCGGGGGAGGTAGAACATGAAGCTCTGCTCGAACTCGAAGCGGATCTTCTCGCCGACCTCGTCGCGGATCTTCTCGACGATCGGGTCCCCGGGTGCGTTGGCGGGGGCGCCGCCGAGGTTGTCGTCCCAGTTCGGACCCCACTCGATCTTGTCGATCGGCTCGCCGGTGACCTGGGAGACGGGCCGGGCGGTGGGCAGGTCGTCGCCCGCCGGGGCCTCGGTGAGGTTCTTGTACTCGTACGTCCAGGGCTGGTAGTAGTCGTCGATCTCCGGCAGGCGGGGGATGGCGAAGATCTGCCCCAGCTTGGCCAGACGGCCGCCCGCCCGGAGGCGGAGCTTGCCGGAGCGGGTCCGCTCCCAGCCGCCCTTCCACTTCTCCTGGTCCTCCCAGCGGCGCGGGTAGCCCTGGCCGGGGAGGGTCTCGACGTTGTTGAACCAGACGTACTCGGTGCCCTGCCGGTTGGTCCACGCCTGCTTGCAGGTGACCGAACAGGTGTGGCAGCCGATGCACTTGTCGAGGTTCATGACCATCGCGACCTGTGCCATCACGCGCATGCTGTCAGTACTCCACATTCTGGTCGCGGCGGCGGATGACCGTCACCTCGTCGCGCTGGTTGCCGGTCGGGCCGAGGTAGTTGAAGGCCCAGGTCAGCTGGGCGTAGCCGCCGATGAGATGGGTGGGCTTGAGCATCACCCGGGTCAGCGAGTTGTGGATGCCGCCGCGGCGGCCCGTCTTCTCCGTCTTCGGGACGCCGACCGTGCGCTCCTGCGCGTGGTTCATGTAGACCGTGCCGGGCGGCATCTTGTGGGAGACGATCGCGCGGGCGGTGACCACGCCGTTGCGGTTGACCGCCTCGATCCAGTCGTTGTCCGCGACCCCGATGGCATCGGCGTCCTGCGGGGACATCCACACCGTCTGGCCGCCGCGGCCCAGCGTCATCATGTAGAGGTTGTCCTGGTACTGGCTGTGGATGGCCCACTTGTTGTGCGGGGTCAGGTAGCGGACCGCCACCGACCTCGCCTTCTCGTCGACCGTGCCGAGCTCGGGCTCCCCGTACAGGGTGTGCATGTTCAGCGGCGGCTTGTAGACCGGGAGGGACTCCCCGACCTCGTGCAGCCAGTCGTGGTCGATGAAGAAGTGCTGGCGGCCGGTGAGGGTGTGCCAGGGCTTGAGGTGCTCGGTGTTCACGGTGAAGGCCGTGTAGCGCCGCCCGCCGGCCTCCGACCCGGACCACTCGGGCGACGTGATCACCGGGACCGGGCGGGCCTGGGTGTCGGCGAAGGTGATCCGCTTGCCCTCGGCCTCGGCGGCCAGGTGGGCCATGTGCGTGCCGACCTTCTTCTCCAGGGTCTCGAAACCCTGCGTCGCCAGACGGCCGTTGGAGGTGCCCGAGAGCGAGAGGATCGCCTCGCAGGCGCGCTGCGCCGTGTCCAGGCGCGGGCGGCCGTCGGCGACGCCGCCGCGGACCAGGCCGTTCTTCCGCCCCAGGTAGGCGACCTCCTCGGCCACGTCGAAGGTGATGGCCTTCGTCGTCACCCCGAGCTCGTCGACGAGCGGGCCGAGCGCGGCGAACTTGCTCCCGACCGCGCCGTAGTCGCGCTCGACGACGGCCAGGTTGTACATCGTCCTGCCGGGTACGGGCTCGCACTCGCCCTTCGACCAGTCCAGCGCGACCCCGCCCGGCTGGGCCATCTCGCCGCCCGGGGTGTCGTGCTGGAGCGCGGTCGCCACCAGGTCCTTGCGTACGCCCAGATGGGTTCCGGCGAGCTCGCCGAAGCGCTCGGCGAGGCCGAGGAAGGCGTCGTAGTCGGACCGGGCCTGCCACGGCGGGTCCACGGCCGGGGTGAAGGCGTGCAGGAAGGGGTGCATGTCCGTGGAGGACAGGTCGTGCTTCTCGTACCAGGTGGCCGCCGGGAGGACCACGTCCGACAGGAGCGTCGTGGACGTCATCCGGAAGTCCATGCTCATGAGGAGGTCGAGCTTGCCCTCGACGTCCGCCTCCCGGTACGTCACGTCCCTCGGCTCGCAACGCGGCCCGTCCTCGGGGAGGTTGGAGTGCGTGCCGAGGAGGTGCTTGAGGAAGTACTCGTTGCCCTTGGAACTGGACCCGAGGAGGTTGGCCCGCCATACGTTGAGCACGCGCGGCCAGTTGCGCGGCGCGTCCGGGTCCTCGCCGGCGAAGCCGAGCGTGCCGTCCTTGAGCTGCTCGACGGCGGCGGCGACCGGGTCCGCAGCCTCGCCGAGCTCCAGCGGATTGCGGTCGAAGGTCGGGTAGGACGGCATCCACCCCATGCGGGTGCTCGCCGCCAGGCAGTCGGCCCCGGTCATGCCCTCGAAGGCGCCCTCGGCGAGCGGGGACGCGAGCGCCTCCGCCGGCAGGGTGTCGTAGCGCCACTGGTCGGTGTGCAGGTAGAACCAGGCCGCGCCGATCATCTGGCGAGGCGGGCGCGACCAGTCGGAGGCGGCGGCGAGGGTGGCCCAGCCGGTGACCGGACGGCACTTCTCCTGGCCGACGTAGTGGCCCCAGCCGCCGCCGTTGCGGCCCTGGCAGCCGGTGAGGGTGAGCAGGGCGAGGAAGGCGCGGTAGATGGTCTCGGAGTGGAACCAGTGGTTCGTCCCCGCACCCATCAGGATCATGCAGCGGCCCTGCGACTGCTCGGCCGTCTTCGCGAACTCCCGCGCCACGCGCGCGGCCTGGGCCGCCGGGACGGAGGTCAGCGACTCCTGCCAGCCGGGGGTGCCGGGCGCACTCGCGTCCTCGTAGCCGGTGGGCCACTCCCCGGGCAGGCCGTCGCGGCCCACCCCGTACTGGGCGAGCATCAGGTCGAAGACGGTGGTGACGAGCCGGCCGCCGAGCCGGCGCACGGGCACACCGCGGCGGACGGTGCCGCCGCGCTCGTCGTCCTCGAAGCGGGGGAGGGTGACCTCGGCGCTCTCGCCCTCGGCCAGCAGGGTCAGGCGCGGAACGGTGTCCCCGAGGTCGAGGTTCCACTCCGGCTTCTCGTTCTTGCCCCAGCGGTGCCCGAGGGTGCCGTTCGGGACGACGGGCTCACCGCTCGCGTCGTCGATGAGAACGGTCTTCCACTGCGCGTTCTCGCCCGCGTCCGAACCATCCGTCCGGCCCAGATCGGCGGCGGTGACGAACTTCCCCGGGACCAGCCCCTGATCGGTTTCGCGCAGCGATACCAGGAACGGCAGGTCGGTGTATTTCCGGACGTAATCCGTGAAGAACGGGGTCTGCTTCTCGACGAAGAATTCCTTGAGGATGACATGGCCCATCGCCAGGGCCAGCGCACCGTCCGTCCCGGGGTGCGGATGCATCCATTCGTCGGCGAACTTGGTGTTGTCCGCGAAATCGGGCGAGACGGTGACGACCTTCTGGCCGCGGTAGCGGGCCTCGGTCATCCAGTGCGCGTCCGGGGTGCGGGTGACGGGGACGTTGGAGCCCCACATCATCAGGTACGCGGCGTCCCACCAGTCCCCCGACTCGGGCACGTCGGTCTGGTCCCCGAACACCTGCGGCGAGGCGACCGGGAGATCGGCGTACCAGTCGTAGAAGGACAGCATCGGCGCACCGATGAGGGAGTGGAAGCGGGCCCCGGCGGCGTGCGAGGCCATCGACATCGCCGGGATCGGCGAGAAGCCGGCGACCCGGTCCGGGCCGTGCTCCTTGATGGTGTGCACGTGCGCCGCGGCGACGATCTCGGTCGCCTCCTCCCAGGTCGCGCGCACCAGCCCGCCCTTGCCGCGGGCCCGCTGGTACGCACGCCGGCGCTCGGGGTCGCCCTGGATGTCGGCCCACGCCTCGACGGGGTCGCCCAGGCGCTGCTTGGCCTCGCGGTACATCTCCAGGAGGGCGCCGCGCACGTACGGGTAGCGGACGCGGGTGGGGGAGTAGGAGTACCAGGAGAAGGAGGCCCCGCGCGGGCAGCCGCGGGGCTCGTACTCCGGGCTGTCCGGGCCGACGGAGGGGTAGTCCGTCGACTGGGTCTCCCAGGTGATGATCCCGTCCTTGACGTACACCTTCCAGCGGCAGGAACCGGTGCAGTTCACGCCGTGGGTGGAGTACACGACCTTGTCGTGGCTCCACCGGTCCCGGTAGAACGCCTCCGCGGCCCGCCCGCCGGTGCGGTGGACGGTGCGCAGGTCGTCGGACACCTCGGCGCGGGTGAAGAAGCTGCCCGCCTTGATGAGCGAATCGGCGGCCGCCTGATGGCCCTGACGCCCCTGACGCTGGTGCAAAGCGACCCTCCAGGCCGGAAAACGATGGTGCTTTCGACGCTACGCCTGCGGAAAAGGCGAACCCGATGACAAAGGTCCCGTCGGGGCATGACCTCTTTCCGGTCTTTCGCGGGCCGGTCGGATGTCAGGCTGGAGGAAGTCCAACTCCGCGAAGGCGGAGGCAAATTACGCGGAGAAATGCCAATTAATGAAGTACAGGTGGATACCGGACCAGCACGGGGCCTGGGCGATGCTGGCGGTGCCGTTCCTCGCGGGGACCCTGCTCGCCCCCCGGCCGAGGTGGGCGCACGCGCTGCTCTTCGCGGCCTGGCTGCTCGGGTACGTCGCCGTGTTCCACGCCCAGCAGTGGCTGCGGCTGCACCGGCGCGGGCTGCGGTCGGCCGGGCGGCACGGGCGCCCGGCGGTGGTCTTCGGCGCGGCCTTCGCGGCGGCGGGCGGACCGGTGGCGGCGCTGCACCCGTGGCTGGTGGTGGCGGCGCTGACCGCCTCGCCGTTCGTGGCGGTGAACACGTACTTCGCGTGGCGGGGCCGCGAGCGCGCGCTGGTCAACGGGCTCGCGGCGGTGGTCCCGGCCTGCGGCATGCTCCTGGTGGCGGGCCGCCTCGGCGGGGCGGGACCGCTGTGGGCGCCGGCGCTCGCCTGCCTGCTGTACTTCGCGGGCACGGTCCCGTACGTGAAGACGATGATCCGGGAGCGGAACTCCCGTGCGTACTACCGGGGGTCGGTGGCCCACCACGCCGCGGCCCTGGCGGCGGCCTGCTGCCTCTCGCCGTGGCTGGCGCTCCCCTTCGCGGCCTACCTGGCCCGGGCCGCCGCCCTCCCCGGCCGCGCCCTGAAGGCCCCCGTCATCGGCGCGGTCGAGGTCGCCTGCTGCGCGGCCCTGCTGGCGGCGCTGCTCCTGGTCTTCTAGATGGCTCCCTTGCGGGTCAGGAAGTTGAACGAGAGCCACCCCGGCAGCACCGGCAGCCAGAAGGTCATCGTGCGGAACAGGAGCACCGCCGAGATCGCGATCTCCTTGTCCAGACCCGCCGCGACCAGACCCAGCGTCAGCGTGGTCTCCACCGCCCCGATGCCGCCCGGCGTAGGCGCGGCCGACCCCAGCGCGTTGCCCGCGAGGAAGACCACCGCGATGCTCGCGTAGCTGATGGCCTGGCCGCCCCCGAAGGCACGGATCGAGGCGTCGAGGCACATCACGAAGCAGCCGGTCAGCAGCAGCATCCCGCCGATGCCGGTCAGCAGCTTCTGCGGCCGCTGGAGGACGTCCAGCATGCGCGGGACGACCCCCGCGAACAGGGCCCGTACCCGGGTCGCGACGAACTTCCGCAGGAACGGCACCGCCGTCACCACCAGGACCAGCACCGCCACCGTCAGCAGACCGGCGATGACCGTCCGGGACGGGGTCATCTCCGGGGTCTTCTCGGTCCCGGTCAGGTAGCCGAAGGACAGCAGCAGCAGGATGTGGCTGGCCAGCCCGAAGAGCTGCGAGGCCCCCACGCTCGCCACCGCGAGTCCCGGCCGCACCCCGGACCGCTGGAGGAAGCGGGTGTTCAGCGCGACGCCGCCGACCGCGGCAGGGGCCACCAGCTTCACGAAGGACCCCGCGACCTGCGCGAGCACCGTCCGAGGGAACGAGACCCGCTCCGGTACGAAGCCCAGCAGGCTCATCGCGGCGGCGAAGTAGCTGAGCGCCGAGAAGGCGAGCGCCGCCCCGACCCAGCCCCACTGGGCCTCGCCGATGATGGTCCCGAACTTCACGTCGGCCACCTGCGTGAGCAGGAAGTACGCGGCGAAGGCGCCCGCGATGAAGGACACCAGGGTGCGGGGCCGGATCCGTTCCAGCCGCGCCGGTTCCACCGGGGCCTGCGGGCGGATGAGCAGCACCTGGCGGCGGATCTGGCTGAGCAGGTCCTCCTCCCGCGCCCCTTCCAGGGCGTCGTCCAGCGCACGCTTCTCGGCCTTGCGCCCGGCCGCGGGGCTGGTCGCGGAGCCGGTCGAGGACGCCCCCGCCTCGCGCGCCGCCTTCTCCGCCCGGGAGGACTCCAGTACGGCCTCCCGCTCGCGGTCCGCCCGCTCCCGCGCGAGCTTGCGCAGGGTCGCCCGGGTGGAGCGGCTCAGGGCGATCGGCTGGAGCATCGGCAGGCAGTCCGCCACCGCGTCGGGCCCCAGCACCGCCACCGCCGCGGCCACCGACCGCTCCGCGCCGACCCGCAGGCCGAGCGTGGTCAGCAGCTGCGCGATGTCCATCCGCAGCACCAGGTCGCCGGCCGCGATCTCGCCGCCGCGCAGGTCGGTGAGGATGACTTTGCCGGAACGATCCACCACGAGGGCGTCACCGGTGAGCCTGCGGTGCGCGATCCGGCGCGACTGGAGGGCCCGTACCTGCTCCCAGGCGTTGTGGGCCAGCTCGTCGGTGATCTCCTCGTCGGGCAGCGCGTCCAGGCTCCGCCCGCCCAGGTGCTCGTAGACGAGCATCACGGCGTCCGGACCCAGCTCGGAGGTGGCGATCAGCTTCTGCGCGTTCGCCCCGGCCGCGATGGCCGCGTAGGCCAGGAGGGCCTCCTGCTCCAGGGCCTGCCGCAGCGACTGGATGCTGCGCCGGGTGGTGATCCCGCGCAGGGTCAGCCGGCGCCAGACCCGGTAGAAGAAGCCCTGGGCCTGCTGTTCGCGGTCCACGACGGTGACGTCCAGCGCGGGCCCGTCCTCCAGGGTGACGTGGTAGCGCCGCCCCCGGTCGCCGGTGTCGCCGCCGTCCCCCTCGGAGGCCTCCGCGCGCATCGCGCTGACCGGCTGGAAGCCGACCCGGCGCAGCCCGGCGAGGAGGTTCTGTCCGGTGGGCCGGACGTTCGGCGAGCCGACGGCGTACAGGGTTCCGTACGCGACGCTCCAGCCGATCAGCACCGTCAGGATGATCGAGAAGGGTGTGGTGTAGCCGCTGACCAGCATCGCGAAGGCGTCCAGCAGCAGCACCACCCACAGGGCGACCCGCCAGCGCGGCCGCCGGGTCATCCCGACGGCCGTCATGTACGCGATCACGGGCGCGAGGTAGCCGTGCACCGGATCGGTGAGGGCCCCGCCGAGTCCGGTGGGACGGGTGAGCGCGTCCTGGATGGTCTCGGGGGCGGCCTGGGAGACCCACAGGTCGGTGGCGAGGGTGACCCCGTGCGCGAGGACGGCGGCGAGGACCCCGTCCGCGATCCGCAGTCCGTCGCGCTTGATCAGCCGCTCGACGGCGAAGGCGACCGGTACGAGGAGCACGGCGATGCTCGACACCAGCCCGGCGACCTTGATCAGCACGTCCGGCGCCTGCCCGGTGCCCTTGCTGATGTCCTGCTCCAGGCCCGCCGTGGTGCCGTGGGCGAAGGCGGAGATGCCGAGCACGATCGCGATGCCGAGGATGCCGGCGAGGAGGCGTACGAGGTCCGAGGGGCGGTGCACGCGGGCGGCGAGCAGCGGCTCGTCCACCGCGACCCGGTCGGCCGCCGTCGGGGTGTGGCCGGGCGGGTCGTCGGGGTGCGTCTCCGCCGCGGCCTCGGCGGCCTCGGCGGAGACGTTCGGTACCGGGGGCTTCGCCGTCGACGGGGGCGCCGTCGACGGGGGCCGGGCCTGGGCGGCGTCGGGGTGCGGCTCCGTGCCGGAGTCCCGGACCGCGTCCGGGTACGGGTCGCCGTCGGGACCCGGGCGCCCGGCGCCGTCGTCCGTCGCCGCGCCGTTCGGAGGGCTCACACCCTGCTCCTTCGCCGTCACTTCCGTCTCTTCTTGATCACGTATCACCAGTCACCGCCCGGAAGATGGTGGCACGGACCGGCGGGCGAGCGGGGCATCAGGGTGCGCGCCGGTGCGGAACCAGGGCTTCCGAGAGGTTGTCGTTTGCTTGTCCGGGGAGTTGCGGCACCCTGTGCTGAATGAGCGAGGAACTGCCCGCCTACGCGGAGCGGGTACTGGAGGCGGCCGAGCGGATTCCGCCCGGCCGGGTGATGACGTACGGCGACGTCGCGGAGTGGATCGGCGAGGGCGGACCCCGCCAGGTCGGCCGCGTCATGGCCCTGTACGGGGGAGCCGTGCCCTGGTGGCGCGTGGTGCGGGCGGACGGCCGCCCCCTGCCCGGCAGCGAGCGGCGCGCGCTGGAGAACTACCGCGCCGAGGCCACCCCGCTGCGGCTCACCGGCGCCGGCGAACCGCGGCTGGACATGCGGCGGGCCCGCTGGGACGGGGTCGCCGGGCAGGACGAAGGTCACACCTGACAGCTTCCGCCATGCGCGGCCCGAACGGGCGGTCGAAGGAGAGTGCGAAGGCCCGTACGAGGGACCCGCGGGGCGGGACGGCGCTCCTGAGGGAACTGCGCCGGACGCGGCGGTTGGCGTAGCGTTGCCCCTTCGGCTCCGGCTTCGGGCTCGGCTCCGGGCTCGGCTCGGGCCGTCGAGGCAACGCCAGCCACACGAGCAACGCCAGCAACGCCAGCAACCGCAGACCCACCAGGACCGGCACCCCACGTGAACACCTCTTCCTCCGACCGCACCGAGCGGCGGCGTACGCGGACCTCTGACGCGTACCGCCTCGTGCGCACCGGGCCGGAACGGGTGGATCCCCCTGTGCTGGACGCAGCGCAGCGCGCCGTGGTTGACCACACCCGCGGACCGCTGCTCGTCCTGGCCGGACCGGGCACCGGAAAGACGACCACGCTGGTCGAGGCGGCCGCGGCCCGCGTGGAGGCCGGGACCGACCCCGCCCGCATCCTGATCCTCACCTTCAGCCGCAAGGCGGCCGTGGAACTGCGCGACCGGGCCGCCCTGCGCCTCGGCGGCGCGCGCGCCCCGCAGGCCACCACCTTCCACTCGTTCTGCTACGGGCTGGTCCGCGCCCACCAGGACACCGACCTGTTCGCCGACCCGCTGCGGCTGCTGTCCGGGCCCGAGCAGGACGTGATGGTCCGCACCCTCCTGGAGGGCCAGCGCCGGCTCCGCTCGATCCGCTGGCCCGACGACCTGCGCGCCGCGCTGACGACCCGCGGCTTCGCGGACGAGGTGCGCGCCGTGCTGGCCCGCGCGCGCGAGCTGGGCCTGGGACCCGCGGCGCTGTCCGACTTCGCACACCGGATCGGCCGCCCGGACTGGAAGGCGGCCGCGGCCTTCCTCTCCGAGTACCTCGACGTCCTGGACCTCCAGGGCACGCTCGACTACGCGGAACTCGTGCACCGCGCCGTCCTGCTGGCGGAGCGCACGCCGGCGCTCTCCTCCTCGTACGACGCGATCTTCGTGGACGAGTTCCAGGACACCGACGCCGCGCAGCTGCGCCTGCTGCGCGCCCTGTCCGGACCCGGGGGCACGCTGGTCGCCTTCGGCGACCCCGACCAGTCGATCTACGCCTTCCGGGGCGCGGACATCAACAACGTCCTCGACTTCGAGAGCGCGTTCCCGGGCGCCGCCGTGCGTGCGCTGACCGTCTCCCGCCGCCAGTCCGCCGGCCTGCTCGCGGCCACCCGCCTGCTGACGGCCCGGATGCCGGTGCCGCGCCTGCCGGCAGCGGCCGTACGGGCCCACCGCGACCTGCGGCCCACGCGGGACGGGGGCCGGGTCGAGGTCTTCACGTACCCCACGGCCGGCGCCGAACTGGACAACATCGCCGACGTCCTGCGCCGGGCCCACCTGGAGGACGGCGTGCCGTGGGGCGACATGGCCGTCCTGGTCCGCGCCGGCGGGCGTACGCTCCCGGCGATGCGCCGCGCCCTGATCTCGGCGGGAGTCCCGGCCGAGACGGACGGCGCGGACACCCCCCTGCGCCACGAGCCCGCCGTCTCCCCCCTCCTGACGGCCCTCCGCATCACAGCCACCGCCGCCGCCACCCTCCCGGAGGACCCCCCGTCCGCGGACCCGGCCGCGGACCCGTCCGCCCCCGGCGCAACGGCGGCCGCGGCAACCGCCCCTGGCCCGGCCGAGGCGGCCCCGGCCGCCCCCGAGTTCACCCCCGCGGCGGCGGCGAACACCGCTACCGCCGGGGCCGCCGCGGGCCTTCCCGCGCCCGTCCCCGCCGCAGGCGAGCCCGCCGCGGTGGCGGCCGCCCGCGTGGGTGATCCCGCTTCCGGGGCGGCCGAGCCGGGAGGGCCGGACTCCGGCCCCGCCGCGGTGGCCACTGGCGGCGCCACCCACGCCGGGGCCGACTCCGGCCCGGCCGTCGGCGGAGCCGGTGGCGTGGGCGCCGCACCGGGCGGTCGTCCGGCGGGGTTCGGCTCTGCCGACGGGGTTCTGGGCCACACGGGCGAGGGCGTTCCCGAGCCGGCCCCCGGTGAGGGGGAGGGCCCCGCGGACGCGGGCGCCGCCGAGCCCGGGGCCGTCGATCCCGGCACCGCCGGAGGCGAGGGGTGGATCGGGGTCGAGGCCGCGCTGACGCTGCTCGCCTCGCCGCTCGGCGGGATGGACGCCGCCGACCTGCGGCGGCTCGGGCGGGCCCTGCGCGACGAGGAGCGGGCCGCCGGGGTCAAGACGCCCGCGCCCTCCGACGTACTGCTCGCCCGCGCCCTCGCCGAGCCCGAGCGGCTCGTCGCGCACGACCCCGCCCACGCCCGCGGAGCGCAACGCCTCGGCCTGCTCCTGCGCAAGGCCCGCGAGCTCCTCCAGGGCGGCGGCACCGCCGAAGAGGCCCTCTGGACCCTGTGGGACGGCACCCCCTGGCCCCAGCGCCTCGAACGCAGCGCCCGCCGCGGCGGCGCCGCCGGCCGCAACGCCGACCGCGACCTCGACGCGGTCTGCGCGCTCTTCGACACCGCCGCCCGCGCGGAGGAACGTACCGGCGGCCGCGGTGCGCTCAACCTCCTCGAACAGCTGGAGGCCGAGGACATCGCGGCCGACACCCTCACCACCCGCGCCACCCGCTCCGACGCCGTACGGCTCATGACCGCCCACCGCTCCAAGGGCCTGGAGTGGTCCCTCGTCGTCGTCGCCGGCGTACAGGACGGGCTCTGGCCCGACCTGCGCCGCCGGGGCTCCCTCCTGGAGGCCGACCGCATCGGCGGCGACGGCCTCGCCGAGCCCCTCACCCCCGGCGCGCTCCTCGCCGAGGAGCGCCGCCTGTTCTACGTCGCCGCCACCCGCGCCCGCGACCGCCTCGTCGTCACCGCCGTCAAGGCCCCCGCCGAGGACGGCGACCAGCCCTCCCGCTTCCTCTCCGAGCTCGGCGTCACCCCCAAGGACGTCACCGGCCGCCCCCGCCGCCCCCTCGCCGTCCCGGCGCTCGTCGCCGAGCTCCGCGCCACCACCGTCGACCCCGACGCCTCGCCCGCCCTGCGCGAGGCCGCCGCCCGGCGCCTCGCCCGCCTCGCCGTGCTCACCGACGACGAGGACCGCCCGCTGGTGCCCGCCGCCCACCCGCAGCGCTGGTGGGGCCTGTACGAGCCGACCCGCAGCAGCGTCCCGCTGCGCGACCGCGAGCGGCCCCTCGCCCTCTCCGGCAGCGCCCTGGACCAGCTCGCCAACACCTGCTCCCTCCAGTGGTTCCTGGGCCGCGAGGTCAAGGCCGACACCCCCTCCACCGCCGCCCAGGGCTTCGGCAACGTCGTCCACGTCCTCGCCGACGAGGTCGCCTCCGGGCGCACCCCCGCCGACCTCGCCGTGCTGATGGAGCGCCTCGACTCGGTCTGGGACTCCCTCGCCTTCGACGCGCCCTGGAAGTCCCGCCAGGAGAAGGACAATGCCCGCGCCGCCCTGGAACGGTTCCTGCGCTGGCACACCACCGACCGCGGCGGCCGCGAGGCCGTGGCCACGGAGCACGACTTCGACGTCACGCTCGAAGCGGGCGAGTACGCCGTCCGCATCCGCGGCTCCATGGACCGGGTCGAGGCCGACCCGCAGGGGCGGGCGTACGTCGTCGACTTCAAGACCGGCAAGTCCGCCCCGACGCGCGACGAGGTCGCCCGCCACCCCCAGCTCGCGGTGTACCAGCTCGCCGTCCGCGAGGGCGCCGTCGACGAGGTCTTCGACGGGCTGCGCCCCGAACCGGGCGGGGCCGAACTCGTCCAGCTGCGCCAGGGCGCCGCCCAGCGCGACGGCGGCGACACGGTGCCGAAGATCCAGGCCCAGCAGCCGCTCGCCGGGGAGTGGGTCGGCGACCTCCTCGCCACCGCCGCCGGCCGGGTCCTCGACGAGCGCTTCGCGCCCGCCGCCGGCAAGCACTGCGACCACTGCTCCTTCCGCAGCTCGTGCAGCGCCCGCCCGGAAGGCCGTCAGACGGTCGAGTGAGCGGCCGGGAGAGCCGCCGGGTGAGCCGGGGTGTCGGTGGGGGCGGCTAGCCTCTTTACGTGTCCGCGCGTCCGTCCGTCCTCACCGACCCCGAGCAGCTCAAGGAGCTCCTCGGCATCCCCTTCACGCCCGAACAGATGGCCTGCGTCACCGCCCCGCCCGCCCCACAGGTCATCGTGGCGGGCGCCGGATCCGGCAAGACCACCGTCATGGCCGCCCGAGTGGTCTGGCTGGTCGGCACCGGCGCCGTCGCGCCCGAGCAGGTCCTCGGCCTGACCTTCACCAACAAGGCCGCGGGCGAGCTCGCCGAGCGGGTACGGGTGGCCCTCGCGCGGGCCGGCATCAGCGACCCGGACCCCTCCCCGGCCGAGGCCGACACGGCCGGCGGCGAGCCGCGCATCTCCACGTACCACGCCTTCGCCGGACAGCTCCTGAAGGACCACGGCCTGCGCATCGGCCTGGAGCCCAGCGCCCGGCTGCTCGCCGACGCCACCCGCTTCCAGCTCGCCGCGCGCGTGCTGCGCGAGGCCCCCGGCCCGTACCCGGCCCTGACGAAGTCGATCCCCGACCTGGTCAGCGACCTGCTCGCGCTCGACGGGGAACTGTCCGAGCACCTGGTCGAACCGGCCGAGCTGCGCGCGTACGACACCGGGCTCCTCGCCGGCCTCGCGGACGCCAAGCTCACCAACGACGACCTGCGCAAGATCCCCGAGGCGGTGCGCGGCCGCCTCGAACTGCTGGAGCTGACCGAGCGCTACCGCGCCGCCAAGCGCTCCCGCGACCTGCTCGACTTCAGCGACCAGATAGCCCTCTCCGCGCAGCTCGCCACCACCCGGCCCGAGGTGGGGGCGCTGCTGCGCGAGGAGTTCCGCGTGGTGCTGCTGGACGAGTACCAGGACACCTCGGTGGCGCAGCGGCTGCTGCTGTCCGGCCTCTTCGGCGGGGGGACCGGCCACCCCGTGACCGCCGTCGGTGACCCCTGCCAGGCGATCTACGGCTGGCGCGGGGCCTCGGTGGCCAACCTCGACGACTTCCCCGAACACTTCCCGCACGCCGACGGCCGCCCCGCCACCCGCCTCTCGCTGAGCGAGAACCGGCGCAGCGGCGGCCGCCTGCTCGACCTGGCCAACGGCCTCGCCGCGCCGCTGCGCTCCATGCACGAGGGCGTCGAGGCACTGCGGCCCGCGCCCGGCGCCGAGTACGACGGGCAGGTCCGCTGCGCCCTGCTGGAGACCCACGCCGAGGAGCTCGACTGGCTCGGGGACTCCGTCGCGCACCTGGTCCGTACGGGTACGGAGCCGCGCGAGATCGCCGTACTGTGCCGCTCGGCCGGGGACTTCGCGCGGATCCAGGCCGTCCTGGTGGCCCGGGACGTACCCGTCGAGGTCGTCGGCCTCTCCGGCCTGCTGCACCTCCCGGAGGTCGCGGACCTGGTCGCGGTCTGCGAGGTCCTCCAGGACCCCGGAGCCAATGCCGCCCTCGTACGCCTGCTCATCGGCCCGCGCTGGCGGATCGGTGCCCGGGACCTGGCGCTGCTGGGCCGCCGCGCCCGGCTGCTGGTCGGCCGCGCGCCCGCCCCGGGGGACGACCCGGACGGGCGCCTCGCGGCGGCGGTGGAGGGCGTGGACCCCGCGGAGATCGTGTCGCTGGCCGACGCGCTGGAGACGTTCCTGGACGGCGGCGGCTCCGCCCCGGACGACCACCTGCCCTTCTCGGCCGACGCGCGGGTCCGCTTCGCGCACCTCGCGCAGGAACTGCGCGACCTGCGGCGCTCGCTCGCCGATCCGCTGATGGACGTCCTGCACCGGGTCCTGTCGGCGACCGGGCTCGATGTCGAACTGTCCGCGTCCCCGCACGCGCTGGCGGCCCGCCGCCGGGAGACCCTCTCCGGCTTCCTGGACGTGGCGGCCGGCTTCGCGGCGCTGGACGGCGAGGCGTCCCTGCTCGCCTTCCTGGCCTTCCTGCGCACGGCCGCCCAGTACGAGAAGGGCCTCGACCACGCGCTGCCCGGCGGCGAGAACACGGTCAAGGTCCTCACCGCCCACAAGTCCAAGGGGCTGGAGTGGGACGTGGTCGTGGTCCCGGACCTGTGCGCGGGCGCGTTCCCGAAGGAGAAGGCGCCGGAGGCCTGGACCTCGTACGCGAAGGTCCTCCCGTACGCGCTGCGCGGCGACTCGGAGACCCTGCCGGCGGATCCCGCATGGACCTCGGCCGGCCTGAAGTCCTTCAAGACGGCCCTGAAGGACCACAAGTCGACGGAGGAGCTCCGCCTCGGGTACGTGACCTTCACCCGGCCCCGCTCCCTCCTGCTGGCGTCGGGCCACTGGTGGGGCCCGACCCAGAAGAAGCGCCGCGGGCCCTCCGCGTTCCTCGACGCGCTGTACGCCCACTGCGCCGCCGGCCACGGCGAGATCGAGGTCTGGGCGGACGCCCCGGCCCCGGATGCGGAGAACCCGGCCCTCGCCGCCGAGTCCACCGCGGACCACTCCTGGCCGCTCCCCCTGGACCCGGACTCCCTGACCCTCCGCCGAGCCGCGGCCGCCCTGGTCGAGTCCCACCTCTCCACCCCGCCGGACGACCCCTACCTCTGGCCCCCGCACTGCGAGGACCCCTGGCTGGACCCCGCGGCCCCGCCCCCCGCCGACGACCTCTGGCCGGAGACCGACGACTGGCCCCCCACCGACCCCGACCCGACGGCGCCCCGCGCCCGGTTCCCGGGCGGTTCGGGCGCACCCGGGCGTCCCGGCGACGACCTGTGGCCGGAGGCCGACGGCTGGGCCCGCGCCGGGTCCGACCCGCGCCCGGAGGAGCCTCGGGACCCGGCCGGCGGCGCAGCCGCGCCCGGGGCCGGGGGTCCGACCCTCGACGGGGTCCGGGGCGGAGCCCCGGTTTCGGGAAGGGGCGGGGCGGGGGAAGAACCCGCCCCCACCGCCCCGGGCGGCGACGACCTGTGGCCGGAGCCCGACGCCTGGGCCCCCACCCCCGTGGGACCCGGCACCCCGGTCGGCGGCGACGACCTGTGGCCGGAGCCCGACGCCTGGGCCCCCGCCGGGCCGGGCCCCACCGCACCCGCACCCGCCCGCCCGCCGGCCCACGACCGGGCCCCCGCCCGGAGGGACGGTCTCACCCCCGAAGAGGCCCGGGCCATCGCGTCCTGGGACCGGGACCTCGACGCCCTGGAGGGCGAGCTCCGCCGCGCCCGGCAGGCCGTACGGGACGTCGAGCTCCCCGCCGCCCTCTCCGCCAGCCAACTGCTGCGGCTCGCCGCCGACGAGCAGGGCTTCGTACGCGATCTCGCCCGCCCCATGCCCAAACCCCCGCAACCCGCGGCGCGCCAGGGCACGCGCTTCCACGCCTGGGTCGAGTCCCGCTTCGACGAGCTCCCGCTGCCCCTCCTCGACGTCCTCGACCCCGCCACCGAACTCCCCGGCTCCGACCAGGAGATCGCCGACGAGGCCGACCTCGAAGCCCTCAAGGCGGCCTTCGAGCGCAGCCCGTACGCCGACCGGCCACCGCACCGCATGGAGGCCCCGGTCCAGCTGACCCTGGCCGGCCGCGTGATCCGCGGCCGGATCGATGCCGTGTACAAGCACACCGACGAGTCCGGTGACTCGTACGAGATCGTCGACTGGAAGACCGGCCGCACCACCGAGGCCGATCCCCTCCAGCTCGCCGTGTACCGCCTGGCCTGGGCGGAAGCCACCGGCACGCCCCTCGACCGGGTCACCGCCGCCTTCCTCCACGTCCGCAGCGGCCGCGTCATCCGCCCCCGCAACCTCCCCGGCCGGGCCCGCCTTGAGCGGATCCTCCAAGTAGAACCGGACACGGAAAGTGACCCCGAAACGGACGGCTAGTCTCGTGTGCATGAGCGACTCCCCGGCGGACAGCGTGGTCCGCACGTACATCGACACCCACCGCGCCGCGTTCCTCGAGGACCTCGCCGACTGGCTGCGCATCCCGTCCGTCTCGGCCCAGCCGGAGCACGCGGACGACGTACGCCGCAGCGCCGACTGGCTCGCCGCGAAGTTCAAGGAGACCGGTTTCCCGGTGGCCGAGGTCTGGGAGACCGCCGGCGCCCCCGCCGTGTTCGCGCACTGGCCGAGCGAGGACCCGGCCGCCCCCACCGTCCTCGTGTACGGGCACCACGACGTGCAGCCCGCCGCGCTCGCCGACGGCTGGCACACCGACCCGTTCGAGCCGGTCGTCAAGGACGGCCGGATGTACGCGCGCGGCGCCGCCGACGACAAGGGCCAGGTGTTCTTCCACACCCTGGGCCTGCGGGCGCACCTGGCGGCCACCGGCGCGGCCGCGCCCGCAGTGAACCTCAAGCTCCTCGTCGAGGGCGAGGAGGAGTCCGGCTCCCCCCACTTCCGGGCCCTCGTCGAGGAGCGCGCGGACGAGCTCGCCGCCGACATCGTGATCGTCTCCGACACCGGCATGTGGTCCGAGACCACCCCGACCGTCTGCACCGGCATGCGCGGCGTGGCCGACTGCGAGATCGACCTGTACGGCCCCGACCAGGACATCCACTCGGGCGCCTTCGGCGGTGCCGTGCCCAACCCGGCCACCGCCGCCGCCCGCCTCGTGGCGGCCCTGCACGACGCCGACGAGCGGGTCACGATCCCGGGCTTCTACGACAACATCGCCGAGCTCACGGACGAGGAGCGGGCGCTCATCGCCGAGCTGCCGTTCGACGAGTCCGAGTGGCTCCGCACGGCCAAGTCGCACGCGGCGGCCGGCGAGGCGGGCTACTCCACCCTGGAGCGCGTCTGGGCCCGCCCGACCGCCGAGGTCAACGGCATCGGCGGCGGCTACCAGGGCCCCGGCGGCAAGACCATCGTGCCCGCCTCCGCCCACCTGAAGCTGTCGTTCCGCCTGGTGTCCGGGCAGGACCCGTACGAGGTCGAGGCCGCAGTCAGGGACTGGGTCGCCGCACGGATCCCGGCCGGGATCCGGCACGCCATCACCTTCGGCGCCCCGACCCGCCCGTGCCTGACGCCGCTGGACCACCCGGCGCTGCAGTCCGTCGTACGGGCCATGGGGCGCGCGTTCGGCGAGAAGGTCCGCTTCACCCGCGAGGGCGGCTCGGGACCGGCCGCGGACCTCCAGGACGTGCTGGAGGCGCCGGTCCTGTTCCTCGGCATCTCCGTGCCCTCGGACGGCTGGCACTCGCCGAACGAGAAGGTGGAGCTCGACCTGCTGCTCAAGGGCGTCGAGACCACCGCCTACCTCTGGGGCGACCTGGCCGCCCACTGGACACCCGCCTGATGCACGCACCCGCCTGACGCGCACACCCGCCTTGCCGAGCCTGCCTGTCCCACCCACCGGGGGAGTTGGAAAGTAACGTGAGCACCCATACCGAGCGTCCGATCTCGCTTGCCGCACCCAGCGGACTCGACCGCGCCGCGCACCACCGCCTCGACGAGGCGTGGCTCGCCGCGGCCTGGAGCCACCCGACGACCCGTGTGTTCGTCGTCTCCGGCGGCCAGGTCCTGATCGACGACGCCCCCGACGGGGGCACCGGCATCGTGATGACCCCGGCGTTCGAGGCGCCCGTCACCGAGACGCACCGCTACTTCCTGGGCACGGACGAGGACGGCGTACGGTACTTCGCGCTGCAGAAGGACTCGCTGCCGGGCCGCATGGACCAGTCGGCCCGCCCCGCCGGCCTGCGCGAGGCCGGTCTGCTGCTGTCCCCGCGCGACGCCGGGCTGATGGTGCACGCGGTCGCGCTGGAGAACTGGCAGCGCATGCACCGCTTCTGCTCCCGCTGCGGCGAGCGCACCGTGGTCGCGGCCGCCGGGCACATCCGGCGCTGCCCGGGCTGCGGCGCCGAGCACTACCCGCGCACCGACCCGGCGGTGATCATGCTGGTCACCGACGAGCACGACCGGGCGCTGCTCGGCCGCCAGGTGCACTGGCCGGAGGGGCGCTTCTCGACCCTCGCGGGCTTCGTGGAGCCCGGCGAGTCGATCGAGCAGTCCGTGGTCCGCGAGGTGTGGGAGGAGGCGGGCGTCAGGGTCGGCGAGGTCGAGTACGTCGCCAGCCAGCCCTGGCCCTTCCCGTACAGCCTGATGCTGGGCTTCACCGCCCGCGCCCTCACCTCGGAGATCACGGTCGACGGCGAGGAGATCGAGGAGGCCCGCTGGTTCTCCCGCGAGGACCTGCGCGCGGCCATCGAGGCCGGCGAGGTGCACCCTCCGGCGGGCGGCATCTCCATCGCGGCCCGGCTGGTCGAGCTCTGGTACGGCGAGCCGCTGCCGCGCCCGAAGTCGGCGTAATACTCGTCACACCCGCGGACGCAGAAGGCCCCCGCCGAGGCGGGGGCCTTTCTGGTGCTCCGCCGATGCCGCCGATGCCGCCGATGCCGCCGATGCCGCCGATGCCGCCGGCGTCGCCGGGGCTCAGACGGCGAGGGCCTGCTTGACCTGGGCCAGGCTCGGGTTCGTCATCACGGACTCGCTGCCGGCGGCGGACTTCACGAGCACGGTGGGAACCGTCTGGTTGCCGCCGTTCGCCTTCTCCACGAACGCCGCGGACTCCGGGTCGAGCTCGATGTTGATCTCGTTGTACGCGATGCCTTCCCGGTCCATCTGGCTCTTCAGCCGACGGCAGTAGCCGCACCAGGTCGTGCTGTACATCGTGACGGTGCCCGTGTCCTGCATGCTGCGCTCTCCTTCGTGGGGCCTCGGTGGTCCGAGTACTCGAACGTACGGGACCGCGCCGCCATTCCCGGCGCCGGTCCGGCGTACCAGTACGACGGATACCGGCTGCCTGTGGACAACTTTCCCGCCCGGCCCACGAGACCTGGCAGCATGGCGGGGTGACAGCAGCAACGCACTCCCCATCCTTCTCGGCAGGCGCCGACTCGGCCGACGCGGTGCTCCTGGGCCTGGACCCGGAGCAGCGCGAGGTCGCGACGACCCTGCGCGGGCCGGTGTGCGTGCTCGCCGGCGCCGGTACGGGCAAGACCCGGGCGATCACCCACCGCATCGCCTACGGCGTCCGCTCCGGCCAGCTGATGCCGGCCAGCGTGCTGGCGGTCACCTTCACCAACCGCGCCGCGGGCGAGATGCGCGGACGCCTGCGCGCCCTGGGCGCGGGCGGGGTCCAGGCCCGTACCTTCCACTCGGCCGCTCTGCGCCAGCTCCAGTACTTCTGGCCCAGGGCGGTCGGCGGGGAGGTGCCCAGGCTGCTGGAGCGCAAGATCCAGTTCGTGGCCGAGGCCGGCGCGCGCTGCCGCATCCGGCTCGACCGCAATGAGCTGCGCGATGTCACCGGTGAGATCGAATGGGCGAAGGTCACCCAGACCGTGCCCGCCGACTACCCGGCGGCCGCCCGCAAGGCGGGCCGCGAGGCCCCCCGGGACATGGCCGAGATCGCCCAGATCTACGGGACGTACGAACAGCTCAAGCGCGACCGCGGCATGATCGACTTCGAGGACGTGCTGCTGCTCACGGTCGGCATCCTCCAGGACCGCCACGACATCGCCGAGCAGATCCGCGCCCAGTACCAGCACTTCGTGGTCGACGAGTACCAGGACGTCAGCCCGCTCCAGCAGCGGCTGCTGGACCTGTGGCTCGGCGAGCGCGACAGCCTCTGCGTCGTCGGGGACGCCAGCCAGACGATCTACTCCTTCACCGGCGCCACCCCCGACCACCTGCTGAACTTCCGCAACCGCTACCCGCAGGCCACCCTGGTCAAGCTGGTCCGCGACTACCGCTCCACCCCCCAGGTGGTCCACCTCGCCAACGGCCTCCTCGCCCAGGCCAAGGGCCGCGCCGCCGAGCACCGCCTGGAGCTGGTCTCCCAGCGCGAGACCGGCCCCGACCCCGTCTATGCCGAGTACCCGGACGAGCCCGCCGAGGCCGAGGGCGTCGCGCGCCGGATCCGGGACCTGATCGCGGCGGGCGTCCCGGCGGGCGAGATCGCGGTGCTCTACCGCATCAACGCCCAGTCCGAGGTCTACGAACAGGCCCTCGCCGACGCCGGGGTCCCGTACCAGCTGCGCGGCGCCGAGCGCTTCTTCGAGCGGGGCGAGGTGCAGAAGGCGATCCTCGCCCTGCGCGGAGCCGCCCGCTCCGGCGGGAACGACCCGCTGCTCGACGACGTCGTGGAGCTGGGCCCCCAGGTCCGGGCCGTGCTCAGCTCCACCGGCTGGACCAGCGAGCCGCCCGCCGGCTCCGGCGCCGTCCGCGACCAGTGGGAATCCGTGGCCGCGCTGGTCCGCCTCGCGGAGGACTTCGCCAGGACCCGGCCCGGCGCCACCCTCGCGGACCTCACCGTCGAGCTGGACGAGCGCAAGGCCGCCCAGCACGCGCCGACGGTCCAGGGCGTCACCCTCGCCTCGCTGCACGCCGCGAAGGGCCTGGAGTGGGACTCCGTGTTCCTCGTGGGCCTCACCGACGGCATGATGCCGATCACCTACGCCAAGACCGACGAACAGATCGAGGAGGAGCGCCGGCTGCTGTATGTCGGCGTCACCCGGGCGCGGCTGCACCTGACGCTCTCCTGGGCCCTCTCCCGCGCTCCGGGCGGCCGGGCCTCCCGACGCCCCAGCCGCTTCCTGAACGGCCTGCGGCCGGGCTCCGCGGCCCCGGGAAGCCGGCCGGGCGGCGCGGCCGAGGGCGGGGCGCGCAAGCGCGGCCGCCGCGGGCCGGTGCTGTGCCGGGTCTGCGGGAAGACCCTGACCGAGGCCGGCGAGCTCAAGCTGATGCGCTGCGAGGACTGCCCGTCCGACATGGACGAGGGGCTCTACGAGCGGTTGCGCGAGTGGCGCGCGGTCCAGTCGAAGCAGCAGGGGCTGCCCGGGTACTGCGTCTTCACCGACAAGACCCTGATGGCGATCGCGGAGGCCGCGCCCACCGAGGCGGGCGAGCTCTCGATGATCTCCGGAGTGGGTGGACGCAAGCTTGAGCGGTACGGAGCCGACGTCCTGGCCATCTGTGCAGGTGAGGACCCCGGGGCCGAGGATTCTGACGACGCGTAGAAACTCGTCGGAAAAATAGTTTGCACATGCCCAGCGAAGACCCATAGGTTCTTAGCAACGGAAACGGTGGCTTCTCCGAAGCCCCGGATCCGTGCTGTACTTATCCGAATACGCATGGGACAGGCCTCCGGGCCGAGTCCCCGAGACGCCGAGAGGAGGCGAGACCAGTGACCAGCTTCATGACCTTCACCAAAATGACCGATCGCTCGGTCGCCGCTTCCTGCACGCTCGGCTCCTCCTCGCTCCTTCCGCTCCTGGGTACCGGTCTGTCCGCGATTTGCGCAGACGGTCCTGCCCTGACGGCCGCGCCCGCCGCGCTGCTCGTCAGTGAGCGCAATGAGCGACCGACCCAGGCACCGGTGGCAGTACTGGCAGCAGAAGCGAAGGCGCACGGCGTCTATGGCTTCGCCGCCGCCGCCGGTGCCGCCAGGGCCGGATTCAAGACGCAGACGCAGCAGACGAAGAAGCAGCAGCACCACCTGATGTGGGCCTTCCGCGGGCTCGAACCCTGGAGTGATCCAGCCTGATCCGACGATCAGGCCGGCGCCTTCAGGGCCGCGGAACCCCACCCGGGATCCGCGGCCCTTCTGTTTGTCCCCGAACGGGGACGACGGAGCGAAGGGGCCTCGGGACTGGCAGAACAGGTACCAGCCGACCCCGGCCAACCGGCCGGTACGACTAGTCGAACAAGACGAGGAAGAAACCACCGTGCAACTCGAAGCGCACGCCCCGTCCGTAACTCAGACCCGAACGATCACCCCGCCCCCCGCTCCGGAGGAATCCACCTTGACCCCGCTCACCGCGCTGACCGCGCTCGACGACGCCATCGAGAACCTCGGCGTCCCCGTCGCCTGCCGTACCTACGACCCGGAGGTCTTCTTCGCGGAGTCCCCGGCGGACGTCGAGTACGCCAAGTCCCTCTGCGGCACCTGCCCGCTGGTCGAGGCCTGCCTCGCCGGTGCGCTGGAGCGCCGCGAGCCCTGGGGCGTCTGGGGTGGCGAGCTCTTCGTCCAGGGTGTCGTCGTAGCCCGCAAGCGGCCCCGTGGCCGTCCGCGCAAGAACCCGGTTGCAGCGGCATGACCGCCAACGGAACCATCGACCGCCCCCTGACGCGCGACCCCCTGAAGCAGGCCCTCATGTCCCCCCACGCAACCACGAGCGAGCAGCCGCACGGCTCCGCCACCGCAGACTTCATCACCGCAGGCGCGATCACCTCGCGTCAGAACAGGACCCGCGAAATGCAACTCATCCCAGAAGCCATGGCTCGTGCCCATATGGACGACCGCATGCGTGAGGTGGACGCCGAGCGTCACGCCCTGCGCCTGGTCGCCGCCCGGCGCATGCAGCGACGGGCCGAGCGCGTCTCCATGCGCGCCCGGCGCGCCCTGGCCATGGCCGTCATGCACTAAGAGCTGAAGAAGGCTCGGCAACCACCCCGGGGGGACCGGTCCGAACGGACCGGTCCCCCCGGTGCGTTGCGGAGCCCTGCCCCCCTCCGCGGGGATATCGTCTGGAGGTGGACCAGCCGAATCCCCACCCCGCCGCGCCGGGCCCCGAGGCCCAGCCAGTCGTCTGCGCACGCTGCGGCGCCAAGTCCCCGGACGGCGCCCCGCCCACCTGGACCTGCTCCATGGAGAACGGCAGCAGGCAATACTTCTGCCACGACTGCGCCCGGGCCAACATCCGGGCCATCGAGGGCCGCCTCGACTCCTCCTGGTGGTGAACCCGACCGCCTAGCGCCTCGTCAGGCAACATCCGCCCGTCGCGACGCTAGTCCTCGGACAGGAACCCCGGGAGCCAGGACTCCAGTTCGTCCCGGAGGCGGACCGTCGCGCCCAGCTGGCACAGCACACCGATCGTGCTCAGCGTCACCCGGTGGATCAGCAGGTACGAGGGCGGCAGATTGATCTGCCGGCCCAACTGGTGGGCGGGGGAGCGGGGATCGGCGATCCGCGCCGCCTGGCCGCGCAGCCACGGCCTGGTGAAGGTGAACTCCTCGGCCTCGGCGGGCTCGATGATGGGCCTGAGGTAGTCGAGAACCGCCTCGGGGTCGAGTTCGATGGACTCCTTGACGAACCCCTCTGCGCACAGGTGCCCGTAGACCCCCTCGGCGTCACCGTCCAGCGTCATCCGCAGGGACCTGCCGATGGGCTTGGGCCAGCCGCCGGGCAGCCGGTCCACCGTGCCGAAGTCCAGTACGCCCAGCCGCATCCGGCCGTCCGCCCCCGATATGAGCCGGAAGTTGCCCGGGTGCGTGTCGGCATGCAGCAGTCCGGTACGGGCGGGGCCGGAGAAGAGGAACCGGGCCAGCAGCTGTCCGGCGCGGTCGCGCTCCTCCTGCGTGCCGTCGGCTATGACTTCCGACAGCGGGGTCCCCTCCATCCACTCGGTCACCAGCACCTGGTCGCCCTGGTGCACGACGTCCGGTACGACCACGTCCTCGTCGCCGTCGAACGCGTCCGCGTGCGTCCGCTGCGCCTCGGCCTCCAGCTCGTAGTCGAGCTCCTCGGACACCCGGTCCCGCAACTCCTTGATCAGCGGCTTGATGTCCATGCCGGGTATCAGCGGCCCCAACAACCCCGCGAACCGGCTCAGCTGCTTCAGGTCCGAGAGCAGTGCCTCACCGGCCCCCGGGTACTGGACCTTGACCGCGACCTCGCGGCCGTCGTGCCACACCGCCCGGTGCACCTGCCCGATCGAGGCCGCCGCGGCCGGCTTGTCCTCGAACTCCTGGAACAGATCCCGCCAGTCGGCACCGAGCCGGTCGGCCAGCACCTGGTGCACCGTCGCGGCCGGCAGCGGCGGGGCCGCCTCCTGAAGCTTGGTCAGCGCCGCCCGGTAGGGCCCGGCGACCTCCTCGGGCAGGGCCGACTCGAAGACCGAGAGGGCCTGGCCGAACTTCATGGCACCGCCCTTCAGCTCCCCGAGCGTCCGGAACAACTGCTCCGCGGTGCGCTGCTGGAGCTCGCGGGCGACGATCTCCGCCGACTTGCCGCCGATCCGCTTGCCCAGCCCCCACGTTGCCCGACCTGCGATGCCGAGCGGCAGCGCAGCCAGCTTGACGGTACGGGTGACCGCCTTCCGGGGAAGATCAGACATGCGCCCCTCCAATTCCCAGACGGCTGTTCCGCACGCGGCACTTCGGCATGCCCCCGCGGTGAGCCATTGGTGACCCCTCGGCCAAAAAGCATCCTGTCATGGCCCTCCCGGCCGGTCCGAGGCCGATCCCACCCCTGCCGCGACCGGCTCGGGCCGGGCGGCGGCACCACAGGGGCAGTCGGGATCCGCACGGACCGCGGTGGGCTGCCAGTGGAGGGCGGGCAGGGCGGCTTCCCACCGGGTGCCGGTGGAGGCGGGCAGTTCCCCGTCGAGGAAGGACAGCGCGTGAGCCGCGGCGAGGCCGGCCACCGCCGTGGCCAGTCCCAAATCGCAGGCGGCGGCCGCCCGGCGGCGGTGGGCCGAGCGCCACTGGACCAGCATCCGCGGCCAGGCCGGGTCCCGGGCCACCCGGTCGCGCTCCATGCATCCCGCGCACGCCGTCGCCCCGGGCAGCACCAGAGGCCCCACCAGGCCGGTCCCCTCCAGCACCCCCGCGTACAGGTGCGGGGTCCCGGTGGCGACCCAGTCGGCCGCGGACTGCGGATCGGGGGCCCAGGACTGCAACCCGTCCCGGGGCGCGACCACCACCAGGGCCAGTCCGGGCTCGGGGCCACCGCCCTCCCCGGTCCGGGGGCCGTGCGCCGGGGCCGCCTCGCGCACCAGGCTCCGGGCGGCTTCGGCCCGCAGCCGGCCCACGCTCCCGGGCGCCATTCCGCCCGGGGCAACATCGGCCGGCTCGACCCGGCCCCCGTCGAGCACCTCGACCCGGCCCACGCCCGCTCCCGCCAGGACCGCGGCGATCACCCCGCCCACCCGGCCGCTCCCGCGCACCTGGACCCGTATAGCACGCCGGGCCGCGACACCCCGTAAGTCCCCGCCCGGCTCGCGGTGGACCAGCGACAGCGACCCCAGGTCGGGACCCAACCGCTCCAGGGCCTGCGGCCGCGACCGCACCGCCTGGGCGCGGGGGCCGCCCGCGGTGGCGTCATCGAGCAGCCCGGCCGCCGCCAGGCTCCGCACCAGCCCGTCCACCTGCCCGTCGGGCAGGCCCATCGCACCGCCCTCCGCCCGCAGCAGCTCCATGCCCCGGGTCCCGTCGATCCGGTCGATGAGCGCGCCGGTCGCGGTGTCCACCGGCCCGACCACCACCGCGTGCGCGGGGGTCACCCCGAACTGCACCGTCTCCCGGTCCCGCCAGGCCCGTGCCAGCGCGGGCTTCACCTTCGGATACATCGCCGCCTCCTCGATTCGATGCGATTCGCGTGCCGCTTTCCGGCCCGCCCTCTCCGCTCTTCGCCAAGATTGCCCGCCCGCCGAATTGCCCGCAGAAATTTGTCCACAGGTGAGGGGTATCGGTCATATGAGATGGAGAAAGGGTGTGTTCCGCGCGCCGACCGCGAATCGATCTTGTTCGAACCCCGGACGGGCGGGACTTCCGCCACGACGACCGGGTACGGTCGTGCCGTGTCCGCCGATCCACCGCAGCGCGCCGTCGAAGTCCGCCGGAGCGCGCGCCGCCGCAGGACCGTATCCGCCTATCGCGAGGGTGACCGTACGGTCGTCCTCATCCCTGCCCGGATGTCCGAGGCCGAGGAGCAGCGCTGGGTGGGCGTGATGCTCGACAAGCTGGCCGCCCAGGAGAGCAGGCGCACCCTCGGGGACGCGGAACTCACCGAGCGCGCCGAGCGTTTGTCCGAGCAGTACTTCAGCGCTCGCGCCCGCCCCCGCTCCGTCCGCTGGGTCACCAACCAGAACACCCGCTGGGGCTCCTGCACCCCTGCGGAGGGCAGCATCCGGCTCTCGCACCGCCTCCAGGGCATGCCCGAGTACGTGGTCGACTACGTGCTGCTGCACGAGCTCGCCCACCTCCTGGTCCCCGGCCACGGCCCCCGCTTCTGGGAGCTGCTGGAGGCCTACCCGCGCACCGAGCGCGCCCGCGGCTACCTGGAGGGAGTGGTCGCCGCGGAGCGACTTCCGAAGGTGCCGGCCGCCCGCGACGAATAGCCCGGGAATGCCCCGGGAAACACCGGGATGTCGCACTCCGTGAATTGTCCCGGGTCGGTACCGACTTGGCCGGATGTCGGCAGTTGCGGCTAGCCTGAGCGCCACGCATTCACAGTCGGGATGGGGGACGGTCGTTACGTATGGCCAGGGAATTCCAACGCGGTCACAAGGCCAAGATCAGTGATCTGACGGCGGGCACGGACCTGTACGTGGGCATCCAGATCGCCGGGCCCGGACTCACCTTCGACATCAGCTGCTTCGGCCTCGACGCCGACGAGCAACTGTCGGACGACCGGTACTTCATCTTCTTCAACCAGCCGAAGTCGCCGGAAGAGTCCATTCAGCAGCTCGGTGCGCAGGCCGGTGACACCGAATCCTTCCGGGTGACGCTCGACCGCATCCCGGCGGGCATCCACAAGCTCTCCTTCGCCGCGTCCATCGACGGCGGCGGGCAGATGTCGCAGATCGGCCCCGGCTACATCCGGATCGTGGCCGGCGGCGAGGAGGTCGTCCGGTACGCCTTCACCGGCGCCGAGTTCACCACCGAGCGCGCCCTGATGATCGGCGACTTCTACCTCAAGGACGTGTGGCGCTTCGCCGCCGTCGGCCAGGGCTTCGACGGCGGGCTCGCCGCGCTGCTGAGGAACTTCGGCGGCGAGGTCGCCGACGAGGAGCCGCAGCCCGAGCCCCAGGTCCCGCCCCAGGCCGCCGCGGCCGCGCCCGGGTTCGCCCCGCCGGCCTTCGGCGCGCCCGCCGGACCCGCCGCACCCGCGCAGAACCCGGCCCCCGCGCCGTCCTTCGGTGCCCCGGCACCGGCACCGGCACCGGCGCCTGCCCCCGTGCAACCGCCGCCGCCCGCCCCGGCCCCGTACCAGCAGCCGGTCCACGCGGCCCCGACCATGGCGGCCCCGCTGGCACCCCCGGCCCCGGCCCCCGCCCCGTACGGCCAGGTCCCGCAGCCCTCGTACGGCCAGGTCCCGCCGCCGGCCCCGGCCCCCGCGCCCTACGGGCAGCAGCCCCCCGCGTACGGCCAGGTCCCGGGCCAGGTCCCCGGCCAGCAGCCGCCCGCGTACGGCCAGCAGCCCCCCGGCCAGTACCCGCAGGCCGCGGGCGCGGGCCTCGCCGCCGCCCTCCAGCCGTACAAGGAGGCCCCGACCGGCGCCCGCTGGACCCCGCAGAACCAGCAGCTCATGCGGGTGGACCTGGCCATGGGCGGCCAGGCCGTCCTCGCCCGTCAGGGCAGCATGGTCCTGTACCAGGGCAAGGTCGAATTCAGCTACAAGGGCGCGGGCTTCGCCGGCCGCATCGTCGGCAACGCCACCGGCCAGGAGATGCAGCTGATGCGCTGCACCGGCCGCGGCCAGGTCTTCCTCGCCGAGAACGGCGCCCACCTGCACGCCATCGAGCTCCAGGGCGACGGGATCTGCGTCTCCGCCGAGAACGTCCTCGCCTTCGACGAGTCCCTCCAGCACGAGGTCCGGCGCATCGAGGGCCACGGCATCCCGGGCGGCGCCCTCTTCACGATGCAGTTCCAGGGCACCGGCACGGTGATCGTCAAGACGCACGGCGTCCCCGTCGTCCTGCCCGTCACCCCGACCACCTTCGCGGACAGCAACGCCATCGTCGCGTGGTCCTCCGCCTCCCAGGTGATCATCTCCAGCCAGGTCCGGCTGCGCCGCAACGCCTATCCCGGCCACAGCGGGGAGACCGTGAACCTCCAGTTCCGCGGCGCGCCCGGCAACTTCATCGTCGTCCAGCCGTACGAGGTCTGAGGGAGCCCCACATGAATGCCATGAACGCAATGAACCAGCAGCTCGCGGGCTACGCCCCCACCCCCGTCACGGCCCGCATGGAGAACCACGGCCGTTCCATGCTCAAGGTCGCCATGCAGAGCGGCCAGGACCTCTTCGCCCGCACCGGCTCGATGGTGGCGTACGAGGGCTTCGTCCAGTACGAGCCCAACCCGCCGGCCGTGCGCCAGATGGCCTCGCAGTGGCTCACCGGCGAGGGCGCCCCGCTGATGAAGTGCACCGGCGACGGCCTGCTCTACCTCGCCGACTACGGCGCCGACGTCGTCGTGATCAACCTCAACAACGACTCCCTGTCCGTCAACGGCACCAACCTGCTGGCCTTCGACGCCCACCTCCAGTGGGGCGTCGAGCGGGTCAAGGGCATGGCCAAGTTCGCCGGCCAGGGCCTGTTCAACGTGTCGGTCGCCGGCACCGGCTGGGTCGCGATCACCTCGCGCGGCACGCCGATCGTGGTCGACTGCGGCCGAGGCGAGGACGAGACGTACGTCGACCCCGACGCGCTCGTCGCGTGGTCGCCGAACCTCAAGGTCAAGGGCAAGCGCAGCTTCAAGGCCTCGTCGATGATCGGCCGGGGCAGCGGGGAGGCCTACCAGATGGCCTTCTCGGGCCAGGGCATCGTCGTCGTCCAGCCCAGCGAGGACAGCACCGACCGGCTCCGGGCCCGGGGCTGAGGGGGAGAAGGCACATCATGCAGAGTTCACTTTTCGCCCACTCCGAGGCACAGTCCCAGGAGCGGTACGCCGTCCAGAACCCGCAGCTGCTGCGGGTCTCGCTGAGCGGCTCCGACGACGTGCTGGCCCGCAAGGGCGCCATGGTCGCCTACCAGGGGATCATCGACTTCGACGGCGAGTACCAGAGCGCCAACCAGCGCGGCGCCCGCCGCCGCACCGGCGAGGGCCTCGACCTCATGCGCTGCTCCGGGCAGGGCACGGTCTACCTGGCAAACCTGGCCCAGTACGTCCACGTCGTGGACGTGGACCAGGACGGCCTGACCGTCGACAGCAGCTACGTCCTCGCGCTGGACTCCACCCTGCACACCGAGGTCATCGCGGTGGACAGCCAGTACGGGATCTCCGGCTCGGGCAAGTACCAGCTCAACATCACCGGCCGCGGCAAGGTCGCGCTGATGACCTCCGGACAGCCGCTGATGATGCAGGTCACCCCGGACAAGTACGTCAACGCCGACGCGGACGCCATCGTCGCCTGGTCCACCTCGCTGCGGGTGCAGATGCAGGCCCAGACGCACTCCAGCGGAGTCTGGCGGCGCCGCGGCAACACCGGCGAGGGCTGGGAGCTCAGCTTCCTCGGTACCGGCTTCGCGCTGGTCCAGCCCAGCGAGGTGCTGCCGCCGCAGAACGCGCAGCTCGGCCAGGGCCTCGCGGCGCAGTTCGGCGCGGGCCAGCACGGCTCGCACGCCCAGAACCAGAACAACGCCTGGAACTGACGGCGGAGCACCACATGCGTGAGGGGCGGCCCCGGATCCCGGGGCCGCCCCTCACGCGTACCTCACGCACACCTCATGAGTACCTACGCGCCCAGTCGCGCCCGGGTCGCCTCGACCAGCCGCACGACCGAGGCGTCGGCCACCGCCGCCACCTCCGCGTACGGGAACCAGCGCAGGTCCAGCGACTCCTCGCTGATCTCCGCCACCGCGTCGGCCGGGGCCAGCGCCGCGTACTGGACGTCCAGGTGCCAGTTGCACGGCTCCGGGATCGGATGCCGGTCCAGCCGCAGGGGCCCGCCCGGCAGCAGGGTCAGCCCGGCGGAGATGCCCGACTCCTCCCGGGCCTCGCGCAGCGCGGCCCCGGCGATCGTGGTGTCACCGGGCTCGCAGTGGCCGCCCATCTGCAGCCACATGCCGAGCTTCTTGTGCAGGGTGAGCAGCACGCGCCCGCCCGCCTGGTCGACCACCAGCGCACTGGCGGTGATGTGCCCGGCGCGGCAGGGCTTGTAGACCCCGTCGGGGTGAGCGGCCAGGTGCTCCAGGTACAGATCGCGCAGCTCGGGCTGGTCCTCGTAGCCCTTGAGCACCAGGACCGTGTCGTCGTACAGACTCACTTCTTCTCTTCGCCTTCGCTCTCGCCGTCGCCCTGCTCACGCTTGCGGTCCTGCTGCTGCGCGGCCTCGCCGAGCATCTTGTCGATCTCCGAGAAGTCCAGCTGCTCGCGGTGCACGAAGCCGTCCGGGTCGTCCAGGTCGGAGGCCGTCGGCAGCATGTCCGGGTGCTCCCACAGCCCGTCGCGGCCGTCGACACCGCGCGCGTCGGTGAGCGAGGCCCACAGCCGCGAGGCGTCGCGCAGCCGGCGCGGGCGCAGCTCCAGCCCGATCAGCGTCGCGAAGGTCTGCTCCGCCGGGCCGCCCGAGGCGCGCCGCCTGCGCATGGTCTCGCGCATGGCGTCGGCCGAGGTCAGCCGGGGCTTGGCCGCCTCGTGCACGACCGCGTCCACCCAGCCCTCGACCAGCGCGAGCGCCGTCTCCAGCCGGGCCAGGGCGGCCTTCTGCTCGGGGGTGTCCTGCGGCTGGAACATGCCGCCCTGCAGGGCCTCCTGAAGCTGCTCGGGGTTGGACGGGTCGAGCTGGCCGACCACGTCCTCCAGCTTCGAGGTGTCGACCTTGATGCCGCGGGCGTAACCCTCGACCGCGCCGAACAGGTGCGAGCGCAGCCACGGCACGTGCGCGAAGAGCCGGGCGTGCGCGGCCTCGCGCAGCGCCAGGTACAGCCGCACCTCGTCGGAGGCGACGCCCAGGTCCTTGCCGAAGGCCTCGATGTTCAGCGGGAGCAGCGCGGCCTTGCCGGCCGGGCCCAGGGGCAGGCCGACGTCGGTCGAGCCGACGACCTCGCCCGCCAGGACGCCCACGGCCTGGCCGATCTGCTGGCCGAACATGGCCCCGCCCATGGAGCGCATCATGCCGAGCAGCGGGCCCGCCATGGCCTGCATCTCCTCCGGCAGGACGCCGCCCATGGCCGCACCGACGCGCTCGGCGACCGGGTCCACGAGCTCCTTCCACACCGGGAGGGTCGCCTCGACCCACTCGGCGCGGCTCCACGCCACGGCGGTCGCGGCGCCCGAGGGCAGCGAGGTCACGCCGTCCAGCCAGTGGTCGGCGAGGCGCACGGCCTCCTCGACCGCGGACTTCTCGGCGAGGCCGACGCTGGCGTCCTTCACCCCGTCCGCGGTGCCCTGTGCCACGGTCTGGCGGGCGATGTCCTTGGCCATGTCCCAGTTGACCGGGCCGCCCTCGTAGCTCAGCATCTGGCCGAGCTGCTGGAAGGCCGCACCGAGGTCGTTCGGGTTCATGGAGCCGAACATCGCGGCGAAGGGATTGTCCGCACCGCCCGGACCGCCGGCGCCGCCCGGCAGGCCCATGCCCGGGAACCCGAACGGATTCGCCGGGCCGCCCTGACCGCCCTGATTGCCCTTCTTCTTGCCCTCGTCGCCGTTGTCCGGCTCCTCCGGCGGAAGGCCGAATCCGAATGGGGTGTCGCTCACGGGTTTCCTCGGCTCGTAGGGCCGCCGGCGGGAGCCGACGGGCAATGGTCCGACAACACCACCCAGCGTAGACACCACACCCGCTTCCGGGCTCGGTGCTCCGCCGACTCCTGGGCTGCGGCAGGATGGACATCACCTGGTGGGTACGCGTCACGGCGCGTCCCTACTGAAGACAACCGCTGGAGACGCCCGGTGAGTTCCCCAGATCCACAGGTTCGCGCGACGCCCGATCCCGAAGACCACCCCGAGCACGGTGACGGCGCCCCCGGCGTTCGCCAGCCGCGAAACCCGGTGGTGCCCCGCAAGAACAGCCCGGTGATCGCCGTGACCGGCGCCGCCTCGGGCGTCGGCGCGGCCCTGGTGAGCCGGCTCGCCGCCTCCGACGAGGTCAAGCAGGTCGTCGCGATCGACGAGCGGCGCGGGGACTGCGCGGCCGCGCTGTGGCACGTGCTGGACGTACGGGACCCCGCGATCGCGGAGAAGCTGCGCGGCGCGGACGTGGTGGTCCACCTGGCGCTCGACCTCGACCTGGAGACGGACCCGGCCGCCCGCACTGCGTACAACGTACGCGGAACCCAGACCGTGCTCACCGCCGCCGCCGCGGCCGGGGTGCACCGGGTCGTGCTGTGCACCTCCGCCATGGTCTACGGGGCGCTGCCGGACAACGACATCCCGCTCTCGGAGGACGCGGAGCTGCGCGCCACCGCCGAGGCGACCGGCGTCGGGGACCTGCTGGAGATCGAGCGCCTGGGCCGCCGGGCCCCCCGCGCGCACCCCGGCCTGAACGTCACCGTGGTCCGCCCTGCCGTCCTCGTCGGGGGCACGGACACCGCTCTGACCCGGTACTTCGAGTCGCCGCGCCTGCTCGTGGTGGCCGGATCCCGGCCCACCTGGCAGTTCTGCCACGTGGAGGACCTGGTCAGCGCGCTGGAGTACGCCGCCCTGGAGAAGGTCGAGGGCGAGCTCGCGGTGGGCTGCGAGGGCTGGCTGGAGCAGGAGGAGGTCGAGGAGCTCAGCGGCATCCGCCGCATGGAGCTGCCGTCCGCGGTCGCGCTGGGCGCGGCGGCCCGGCTGCACCGGATCGGCCTGACGCCCTCCCCGGCAGGCGACCTCGCGTACACGATGCACCCCTGGGTGGTCAGCATCAGCGCCCTGCACGCGGCGGGCTGGCGGCCGCGCTGGACGAACGAGGAGGTGCTGGCGGAGCTCCTCCAGGAGGTCGCGGGCCGCCACACGGTCGCGGGCCGCCGGCTCGGCCGCAAGGACGCCACCGCCGCCGGCGCCGCGGGCGCGACGGTCGCGCTGCTGGGCGCCGCCGCCGTGGTCCGCGCGGCCCGCAGGCGCCGGGGCATCTGACCGGCCCCGCGGAGCCGGAGCCCGCGCCCGGGCGCCCCCCGTACGGCCGGGCGCGCCCGATGGCCCCGGAGCGCGGCCGGGGAGCGGGGGACGCGGCCGCCACCAGCGGGTTTCTGTAGGAGGCTCCCAAGGGTGCGGGTCCGGCCCGGGTGAAAGGGCTATTCCGCCGCACCGGCGGCTAGGGCACGATGGAAGCTATGGCACCGCACTTCGACCACCCCGGCGAGCAGCCCGCTCCGGATCCGATCCGGCTGCTCGAGATCCGCGAGACCCCGCTCTCGCTCGACGAGGTCTTCCAGGCCGTCGGCGACGATGCGACGGGCGGCACGACCCTGTTCGTCGGCACGGTGCGCAACCACGACGGCGGGGCCGACGTCGACTCCCTCGGCTACTCCTGCCACCCGACGGCCGAGGCGGAGATGCGCCGCGTCGCCGAGCGCGTCGTGGAGAAGTACCCCGTCCGCGCCCTGGCCGCCGTGCACCGCGTGGGCGACCTCTCGGTCGGCGACCTCGCGGTCGTCGTCGCCGTGTCCTGCCCGCACCGCGGCGAGGCCTTCGAGGCCTGCCGGATGCTGATCGACGACCTCAAGCACGAGGTTCCGATCTGGAAGCACCAGACCTTCTCCGACGGCACGGAGGAGTGGGTCGGCGCCTGCTGAACCCCGGCTGCGGCGCGCCCCCCGGAAGGGGGTAGCGTCGCACCCGTTCGGCCGCGCAACACGCCCTCGATTTGCGTAACCCCCTCCCGGGCACGAGCGTTGAAGCCACACGACGACACGTACTTTTCGGGGTAGGGAGGCACGCCCATGGCGTCTCTGGCGTGGTTGCTGATTCCGCTGTTCGCCGCGATCGGAGCGGCGATATGGGGCAGCTGGGCGGCACGCGACCGTACATCCGGCGACATATCCGAGCTCGCGGGCTACGCGAGGTTCCGTGAAGCCATGGGCAAGGCCGAGCAGGCCAGGACGAAGGCCGACGCGCACTCCGGTTCCGACGCCGTCTGAGGCGTCCCGGAGCCCCGTACGGCCCGGCCCGGGCGGCCGCGTGTCAGGACGGTCCCGTACTGTCGATCCATGCCACGCCGCACTGCGACGATGCTCGCCTCCACCCTCATGCTGTTCGCGCTGCTCTGCGCAGGGGTGTTCATCAAGGTCCCGTACTCCGAGATGAGCCCGGGCCCCACGGTGAACACGCTCGGGGACTCGCACGGCGAGCCCGTCCTGAACGTGTCGGGGCGCAAGACGTATCCGACCACCGGGCACCTGAACATGACGACGGTCCGCGTCACGGGCGCGGACTACGACATGAACCTGCTGGAAGCGGTGTACGGCTGGCTGGCGGGCGACAACATCGTCGTACCGCACGAGAACCTGTACCCGAACGGCAAGACGGACCAGGAGTCCACCCAGGAGAACGCCGAGGAGTTCAGCCAGTCGCAGCAGAGCGCCAAGGTGGCGGCCCTCAAGCAGCTCGGCATCCCGGTCTCCGCGCGCGTGATCGTTTCCTCCGTCGTCAAGGGCAGCCCCTCCGAGGGCAGGCTGCACGCCGGCGACGTGATCAAGGCCGTGGACGGCACCCCCGTCAACGCCCCCGACGACGTGGCCAAGCTCGTCACCAAGCACAAGCCCGGCGAGCCCGTCGAGTTCACGATCATCCCCGCCGCGGAGGCGGCCGAGGCGGCGAAGGCGCACCGCGAGCCCACCGGCTCCGCCAAGGTCACGATCACCGCGGGCAAGGCGGAGGGCGACGGTCACGCCATCGTCGGCATCCGGGCCGGCACCGACCACACCTTCCCGTTCACGATCGACATCAAGCTCGCCGACGTCGGCGGCCCGAGCGCGGGCCTGATGTTCGCCCTCGGCATCGTCGACAAGCTCACGCCCGAGGACCTGACCGGCGGGAAGTTCATCGCCGGCACCGGCACCATCGACGACACGGGCAAGGTCGGACCGATCGGCGGCATCCAGATGAAGACCATCGGCGCCCGCCAGGCCGGCGCCCGGTACTTCCTCACCCCGGCCGAGAACTGCGCCGCGGCCTCGGGCGACGTGCCCGACGGGCTGACCCTGGTGAAGGTCTCCACCATCGACGACGCCGTGAAGGCCCTGCAGAAGATCAGCAAGGGGGACACGGCCGGACTGCCGCAGTGCAGCAGGTCCTGACCGCGTCCGCCCCGCCGCCCCCTACTTGAAGGTCGCCGCCAGCGCCTCCGCCAGCCCGGGCACCAGGCCCCCGCCGGTGAGCACCTCGGTCGAGGAGTCCTTCTCCCGCAGCCGTACGGCCGACTCGCGCGAGCCGTCGCGCAGCACGGCCACGGTCAGCCGCACCTCCTGGCGCTCGGGGTGCCCGGCGACCCACTTCGACAGCTGCTTGTCGCTGAGCCCCTCCGGTACGGAGGCCTCCGCGGACGGCGGCAGCATCAGCCGCTCCACGGTCAGCGCGCAGCCGACGACGGCATCGGGCCAGGCGATGGTGCCCAGGAACTTGTCGAGGGCGGTTCCCGCGGGCAGCTCGTCCTGCTCGATCGGGGTGAGGGAGCTCTTGCCGGCGTCGTCCTGGTCGAGGCCGAGCTGGCCGGCCAGGCGCGGCTCCTGCTTCTTGAGCTTGGCGGTGTCGACGAGGGCGAACAGCCTGGCGGGCTGGTCCCAGCCGAGACCGGCCGCGTACTCGTCGATCTCGAGGCAGGCACGGGTCAGCGGGCCGGCCGCCATGGGAGTGCCGGGGGAAGGCGAAAGGTTGGACATGGGAAACATCCTGCCTCCTTTCCCCCGGATACCGGGAACTGACTAAAGGCTCAGTAAGTTGCATGAGTGGGCTCTACGATCGGGGGCCCGTTCAACACCTGACACAACACAGCGACTTTCGAGGTGCGCACCTTGGCTTTCCAGATGCCGGACCGCGGCGGAGGCCCCTCCGGGCCACGGATGAGAGTCGGCCGCCCGTCCAGGCGCGCCCGAACTCTTCTGATGACCTTGGGCGTCCTGGCCGTGCTGGCCATGGCGTTCATCATGTTCGCGGGCTTCTGGACCGACTGGCTCTGGTTCCGCTCCGTCAAGTACTCCACCGTCTTCACCACCACCCTGTGGACCAAGATCGGCCTCTTCGCCGTCTTCGGCCTGCTGATGGCCGGTGCCGTCGGGCTGAACATCTGGCTCGCCCACCGGCTGCGGCCGCCGCTCAGCGCGATGTCGATGGAGCAGCAGAGCCTCGACCGCTACCGGATGAGCGTCGCGCCGTACCGGAGGTGGCTGCTCCTGGGCATCGCCGCGCTGGTGGGCCTGATCGCGGGCGCCTCGGCGGCCGGCCAGTGGAAGACCTGGCTGATGTATGTGAACGGGGTGGCCTTCGGACAGAAGGACCCCCAGTTCCACAAGGACGTGTCGTTCTACACCTTCGACCTGCCCTGGTACCGCTTCCTGCTCGGCTTCGGCTTCGCCGCGGTCGTGCTGTCGGTGATCGCCGCGGCCGTCGTGCACTACCTGTACGGCGGACTGCGCGTGACCAGCCCGGGCGCCCGGGCCACCGCCGCGGCGACCGGCCACCTGTCGGTGCTGCTCGGCCTCTTCGTCTCGCTCAAGGCGGTCGCGTACTGGCTCGACCGGTACGGCCTCGCCGTGAAGTCCAGTGACTTCAAGGCGGCGGACAACTGGACCGGCCTGCGGTACGTCGATGCCAACGCCTACCTGCCGGCGAAGACGATCCTCGTCGCCATCGCCGCGATCTGCGCCGTGCTGTTCTTCGCGACGCTGTGGCGCCGCACCTGGCAGCTCCCGGTCATCGGCTTCGGCCTGATGGTGCTCTCGGCGATCCTGATCGGCGGGCTGTACCCGGCGATCGTCCAGAAGTTCCAGGTCCAGCCGAACGAGCAGGCCAAGGAATCCCCGTACGTCGAGAAGAACATCAAGGCGACGCGCGACGCGTACGGGATCGGCGGCGCGGAGGTCTCGGACTACGCGGGCGTGCCCGCCGCGGGCACGGACAAGGGCCAGCTGCGCAAGGCGGCCGACACCACGGCCAGCATCCGCCTGCTCGACCCGAACATCGTCTCCCCGGCGTTCCAGCAGCTCCAGCAGGTCAAGGGCTACTACGCCTTCCCGTCCACGCTCGCCGTGGACCGGTACAGCGGCCAGGACACCGTCATCGGCCTTCGCGAGCTGAACATCGGCGGCATCCCGAAGAACAACTGGATCAACGACCACTTCAAGTACACGCACGGCTACGGCGTGGTCGCGGCCAAGGGAACCACCGTCGGCGACCAGGGCGCCCCGGACTTCACGCAGTCCGACCTCCCCTCCAAGGGGATGTTCGGGACGGACTTCGAGCAGCGCATCTACTACGGCGAGCAGACGAAGCAGTACTCGATCGTCGGTGGACCGCAGAAGGAGCTCGACTACTCGGACGACAAGGGCGAGAAGGAGACGAGCTACAAGGGCGACTCCGGCGTCAACCTGGACAACCCGATCAACCGGGCCGCGTACGCGCTCGCCTTCAGCGAGCCGCAGATCATGTACTCCGGCGCCATCGGCGACGGCTCGCGGATCCTGTACAACCGCACGCCCAAGGAGCGCGTCGAGGCCGTCGCGCCGTGGCTGACCATCGACGGCGCCCCGTACCCGGCGGTCATCGACGGCCGGATCAAGTGGATCGTCGACGCGTACACGACCACCAACGGCTACCCGTACGCCTCGCGGACCACGCTGGGCCAGAGCACCGCGGACTCGCTGACCAACAGCCAGCGCGCGGTCGTGGCGCAGGAGAACCAGGTCAACTACATCCGCAACTCGGTGAAGGCGACCGTCGACGCGTACGACGGCACGGTCAGCCTGTACCAGTGGGACACCCAGGACCCGGTCCTCAAGACCTGGATGAAGGCGTTCCCGGGGACGGTCAAGGCCAAGAGCGAGATCTCCAAGGCGCTCATGGACCACATCCGCTACCCGCAGGACCTCTTCAAGGTCCAGCGGGAGCTGCTGACCCGGTACCACGTCACGGACCCGCAGACCTTCCTCAGCGGCAGTGAGGCCTGGGCCGTTCCGGACGACCCGACGACCAAGGCCGGTACGGCCGTTCCGCCGTACTACCTGTCGATGAAGATGCCGGGCCAGAAGGAGAAGGACCAGGTCTTCTCGCTCACCACGACGTTCACGCCGAACGAGCGGGACAACCTGAGCGCCTTCATGTCGGTCAACGCCGATCCGGGAACCCCGGGCTACGGCAAGATCAGAATCCTGAAGCTGCCGACCAGCAAGCCGGTCGACGGCCCCAAGCAGGTCCAGAGCAAGTTCCAGTCCGAACCGAAGATCGCCGAATCCATCCGCCTGCTGCGCGGCGGCGACTCCGAGGTCGAGTACGGCAACCTGCTGGCGGTGCCGCTCGACGGCGGAATGCTCTACGTGGAGCCGGTGTACGTGCGCAGTTCGGGGCTGAAGTACCCGCTGCTGCGCAAGGTGCTGGTGACCTACGGCGGGCAGACCGCGTTCGAGGACACCCTGGAGAAGGCGCTGAACGTGGTCTTCGGGGCAGAGGCGCCGACCACGCCCACCCCGCCGACCAGCCCGACGACCCCGCCGGACGGCAGCACCACGCCGCCGACCAGCCAGGACCCGACGGTCAAGGCGGCTCTCGCCGACGCGCAGAAGGCCGTGGAGGACGCCGACAAGGCGCTCAAGGCGGGCGACTGGGCGGCGTACGGCAAGGCGCAGAGCGACCTGCAGGCGGCGCTGAAGCGGGCGATCGACGCGGAGGCGAAGCTGACGGCGCCCAAGCCGGGCGGCTAGCAGCCGGCGGCGACACCGTCGGTACGGCTCCGTCCCGCGTCCGTGATACTGTGGTTTCACCGACGCGGGGTGGAGCAGCTCGGTAGCTCGCTGGGCTCATAACCCAGAGGTCGCAGGTTCAAATCCTGTCCCCGCTACTGAAGACGAAGGCCCGGATCCATGGGATCCGGGCCTTCGTCATGTCCGGGGCGACCGGCTTGTTGCGACATGGGGTCACTGGGGCGGGTGAGTTGGGGTGGGACCGTGTTTGACTTATCTCTCTGTGGGCATGTCGACAAAACGCTGTAGTGACCTCACTGGCTGCGACATACCAGGTGTACGCGGGTAGCAGGTGATGCGACGATGGGATTTATGGGGGACAGGTCAACTCTGCTGGAGACAGGGCGGTTTGCGAGGGCGGGGGCCGAATCGGACGTGGAGGTCGATGAGGCGGCTCAGGCTGTCAACGCGCAGACCGCACCGATCGATGCGGTGTTTGAGGAAGAAGCGTTCGTGGACGCCGACACGGCCAGCGACGCGGAGCTGGAGGCGCGCCACCGGGTGGCCGCCGACAAGGGCGACCCCGGTGCGATGAGCGTGCTCGGGGCGCTGCTGCTGCGCCGGGGCGACCTGGCCGGGGCCGAGCCGTACCTGCGCGGCGCCACCGGCGAGGGCGACCGCGCCGCCGCGAACAACCTCGGCGTACTGCTCCACCAGCGGGGATACCCGGAAGAGGCCGCGGGCTGGTGGCGGGTCGCCGCCGTGGCCGGATCTGCTCCGGCCGCGCACGCGCTCGGCCGGTACTTCCGCGAGCGCGGGGACGAGCCCGCGGCGGAGTACTGGCTGCGCCAGGCGGCGGAGTCGGGCCACGCGCTGGGGGCGTACGGCCTGGCGGACCTGCTGGAGCACCGCGGGGACAAGGGCGTGGAGCGGTGGTTCCGCGCCGCCGCCGAACAGGGGCACCGCGAGGCCGCGTACCGGCTGGCGCGGCACCTGCGCAAGGGCGACCCCGCCGAGGCCGAGCAGTGGTACCGCCAGGCCTCCGCGCGCGGACACCGGCGCGCGGCGCTGCACCTGGGCACGCTGCTGGAGGCGCGCGGGGAGCTGAAGGAGGCCGGGCGCTGGTACCTGACCTCCGCCAAGCAGGGCGAGGCACGGGCGGCGTGCGCGCTCGGCTTCCTGCTGCGGGACGCCGGGGACGAGGAGAGCGCGGCCGCGTGGTGGCTGCGGGCGGCGCAGGACGGCGACGGCAACGCGGCCAACGCGCTCGGCGCCATGCACGCGGCGCGCGGCGAGACCCAGACGGCGGAGAAGTGGTACCGGGCCGCGATGGACGCGGGCGACCAGAACGGGGCGTACAACCTGGCGTTGCTGTGCGCGGCGCAGGAGCGCACGGCCCAGGCCGAGCAGTGGTACCGGCGCGCGGCCTACGCGGGACACCGCGAGGCGGCCAACGCGCTGGCCATCCTGCTGCTGCAGGGCGGGGACGCGGCGGGCGCGGAGCCGTGGTTCTCGAAGGCGGCCGAGGCGGGCAGCGTGGACGCCGCCTTCAACCTCGGGATCCTCTTCGCCAGCCGGGACGAGGACCGCACCGCCCTGAAGTGGTACGAGCGGGCCGCCTCGGCCGGGCACACGGACGCGGCGCTCCAGGTCGGCATCGCGCTGGTGCGGGACGGCGAGGACCGCGCGGCCGAGCGGCACCTGCGCTGCGCGGCCGGCGGCGGCAGCGCCGAGGCGGCCTTCCGGCTGGCTTCGCTGCTGGAGTCGCTCGCCCCGCCGCCGGAGCCGGTGGCGCTGGGCGAGCCCGCGGGCGGCGTGGAGCGCACCGAGAGCGAGGAGTGGTACGAGCGCGCCGCCGAGCTGGGGCACCGGCGGGCGCAGGTACGGGTGGGCATGCTGGCCGCGGCCCGGGGCGAGCTGGCCGTGGCCGCGCGCTGGTACCGGGAGGCGGCGGAGGCCGGCTCCCGCAACGGCGCGTTCAACCTGGGGCTGCTGCTGGCCCGCGAGGGGAGCGAGCCGGAGGCGGCGCTGTGGTGGACCCGCGCCGCGGTGGCGGGCCACGGCCGCGCCGCGCTGCGGCTCGGGCTGCTCGCGGCGCGCCACGGCGACCTCGCCGAGGGCCAGAAGTGGTGCATGCGCGCCATGGAACTGGGCCCGGCGGAGGTCTCGGCCCGCGCGGCGCGGCTGCGCGACGCACTGGCCGAGGAACTGTCCGCCTGAACTGTCCGCCCGAACCGGTCCCCGACCCGGTCCCCGGCCCGCGCCTGACCGGCCCGTTAACCGATTTGCATCTGCCGTCCGTGCCCACGTAGAGTTGGGTTTACCGACGCGGGGTGGAGCAGCTCGGTAGCTCGCTGGGCTCATAACCCAGAGGTCGCAGGTTCAAATCCTGTCCCCGCTACTGAAGGCCGAAGGCCCGGATCCCATGGATCCGGGCCTTCGGCCGTTTGCCGGACAAAAGAACGAAGAGAAGGGGCCCGGGAGCGCTGCTCCCGGGCCCCTTCTGCGTTGTCGGCTACGCCCCCGCGCAGTTCGGGCACACCCCGCGGTAGGTCACCTCGACCGCCGACACCACGAAGCCGAAGCGCTCCGCGTCGGGCAGGTCGGCCAGCGGGTTGCCCGCCGGGTGGACGTCGCGTATCGCCCCGCACTGGGCGCACACCAGGTGCTGGTGGGGCCGGTGGGCGTTCGGGTCGTACCGCTTGGCGCGCCGGTCCGTGGAGACCTCCAGCACCTCGCCGAGGGTCACGAGCTCGCCCAGCGTGTTGTAGACGGTGGCGCGCGAGATCTCGGGCAGCTTGGCCACCGCACGCGCGTGCACCTCGTCGGCCGTCAGGTGAACGTGGTCACCGTCGAGCACCTCGGCCACGACACGCCGCTGTGCGGTCATGCGCCATCCGCGTCCGCGAAGTCGTTCCAGCAGGTCACTCATGGGCGTCAGCCTAACAGTGAGGGGATTCGGTGTAACTCCCGAACCGGTGCGGACTTGGATGCTTACTTGACTTAGACAAAGTCCATCGTAGGATCGGTTACGGCAAAGGCCAAGGACAGGACATGCAGGAATGACGCAGGAGGCGCACGTGACGCAGGGACCGCTCACCACGGAGGCCGGGGCTCCGGTCGCCGACAACCAGAACAGCGAGACCGCTGGCGTCGGCGGTCCCGTGCTCGTCCAGGACCAGCTCCTGCTGGAGAAGCTCGCGCACTTCAACCGCGAGCGCATCCCGGAGCGCGTGGTGCACGCCCGCGGCGCCGGCGCCTACGGCACCTTCACGCTGACCCGCGACGTCTCGCAGTGGACCCGGGCGAAGTTCCTGTCCGAGGTCGGCAAGCAGACCGAGACCTTCCTGCGCTTCTCCACCGTCGCCGGCAACCTCGGCTCGGCCGACGCGGTCCGCGACCCCCGCGGCTGGGCGCTGAAGTTCTACACCGAAGAGGGCAACTACGACCTCGTCGGCAACAACACCCCGGTGTTCTTCATCAAGGACGCCATCAAGTTCCCCGACTTCATTCACACCCAGAAGCGCGACCCGTACACCGGCTCGCAGGAGGCGGACAACGTCTGGGACTTCTGGGGTCTGTCGCCCGAGTCCACCCACCAGGTGACCTGGCTGTTCGGTGACCGCGGCATCCCGGCGTCCTACCGCCACATGAACGGCTACGGCTCGCACACGTTCCAGTGGAACAACGAGGCCGGCGAGGTCTTCTGGGTCAAGTACCACTTCAAGACCGACCAGGGCATCAAGAACCTCACCCAGGCCGAGGCCAACCAGCTCGCCGGTGAGGACCCCGACTCCCACCAGCGCGACCTGCGCGAGTCCATCGAGCGCGGCGACTTTCCGACCTGGACCGTGCAGGTCCAGATCATGCCCGCGGCCGAGGCGGCCGAGTACCGCTTCAACCCGTTCGACCTCACCAAGGTGTGGCCGCACGAGGACTACCCGGCGATCGAGATCGGCAAGCTGGAGCTCAACCGCAACCCGGAGAACGTCTTCGCCGAGGTCGAGCAGAGCATCTTCAGCCCGGCCCACTTCGTCCCCGGCATCGGTCCGTCCCCGGACAAGATGCTCCAGGGCCGCCTCTTCGGCTACGGCGACGCCCACCGCTACCGCGTCGGCATCAACGCCGACCACCTGCCGGTGAACCGCCCGCACGCCACCGAGGCGCGCACCAACTCCCGTGACGGCTACCTGTACGACGGCCGCCACAAGGGTGCGAAGAACTACGAGCCGAACAGCTTCGGCGGCCCGCACCAGACGGACCGTCCGCTCTGGGTGTCCACCCCGGTGACCGGCGGCACGGGCAACCACCCCGCGGCCGTGCACAGCGAGGACAACGACTTCGTCCAGGCGGGCAACCTCTACCGCCTGTACTCCGAGGACGAGAAGTCCCGTCTGCTCGAGAACCTGGCCGGCTTCATCGCCAAGGTCTCCCGTGACGACATCGCCGAGCGCGCGATCAACAACTTCCGCCAGGCGGACGGCGACTTCGGCAAGCGGCTCGAAGCCGCGGTCCAGGCCCTTCGCGGCTGACCGGATCGCTTGTCGTAGCGACACGGCGGGCCGGAACTCCCCCGGGGGTTCCGGCCCGCCGTCGTGGGCCGGGCGCCGTCCGCTACGCCGGTACGGCGCGGCGCCGCACCGGCGCCCAGCAGCGGATGACGTCGCGTACGGACACGATGCCCACCGGGCCGCCGTCCTCCAGCACGATCAGGTGACGGAATCCGCCGTGGGCCATGGCCTCGGCGGCTTCCTGCAAGGTGGCGTCAGGGGTGCAGAACACCACGTTGTTGGTGGTGTGCGCGCCCACGGACTCCCGGTCGGGGTCGTGGCCCGCACCGATCGAGTTGAGGATGTCGCGCTCGGTCAGAATGCCGATGCCGCTGTGTTCGGGGTCGAGGACGACGGCCGCGCCGACGCGCCTTCCGGACATCAGGCTGGCCGCCTGACGCAAGGTGTGAGTGGGTCCGAGGGTGAGGATCACGGTGCTCATGGCGTCACGGACGAGCATGAAGAGAGCCACCTCCTGGTGAGACCCCCCGCCTGGGGGGTGCACTTGAGAAGACATTCACAAGCGCACAAGCGGGGGGATTCTCAGATTCCCACGGGTGCCGGGGGCCAACAAGGGGGCGCGCTCGGCGCATCCGCGCGTCAGTCGCGCGGCCGCAGGCGACCCAGCATCTCCTCGTGCAGCAGCCCGTTGGAGGCCGCGGCGTTCCCGCCGTGTACGCCGGCCACCCCGTCCAGGTCGGTGAAGCGGCCGCCCGCCTCCTCGACCACGACCGCGACGGCCGCCATGTCCCACAGGTTCAGCTCCGGCTCGGCGCACAGGTCGAGCGAGCCCTCGGCGACCATCATGTACGGCCAGAAGTCCCCGTAGCCCCGCGTACGCCAGCACGCACGGGTCAGGTCCAGGAACCCCGGAAGCCGGCCCTGCTCCTCCCAGCCGCTCAGCGAGGAGTACGCGAACGAGGCGTCGCCCAGGGCGCCCACCTTCGAGACGCCGATCGCCGTCGCCCCGCCCAGCGCACCGCCCGCGTACGCGCCCTGGCCGCGCGCCGCCCACCAGCGGCGGCCCAGCGCCGGCGCGGACACCACGCCGACCACGGGACGGAAGACCCCGTCGGGGTCCTCGGCCATCAGCGAGATCAGCGTCGCCCACACCGGGACGCCGCGCACGTAGTTCTTGGTGCCGTCGATCGGGTCCACGACCCAGCGGCGCGGGCCGCTGCCCTGGAGGCCGTACTCCTCGCCGAGGATCGCGTCCTCGGGCCGGGCCGCCGCGATCCCGGCCCGGACGATCTCCTCGGTGGCCGTGTCCGCCTCGCTCACCGGCGTCATGTCCGGCTTCGTCTCGACCCTCAGGTCGAGGGCGCGGAAGCGCTCCATCGTGGCGGCGTCCGCCGCGTCGGCGAGCTCAAGGGCAAGGCGCAGGTCATCGTCATACTCGGGCATGTCCGAACAGTATCGAGACCGCCGCGGACCGGCGAACGGCGTCCACAGTGCGACCGGGATGCGCCCTTGACAGGATCTGGCGGTCCGTCAACTCTGGCGGTGACGTCAAGCGGGGAGGCGACGATGCCGACAGCCCGGGAATCCTTGCTCGAAGCGGCGGGAGCGGCGCTCTCGGCGCGCCCCTGGCCCGCCGTGCGGATGGTCGACGTGGCGGCCGCCGCGGGGGTGTCGCGGCAGACCCTCTACAACGAGTTCGCCGGCAAGGCGGGCCTCGGCCACGCCCTCGTCCGGCGCGAGGCCGCCTGGTACCTCGACGGGGTGGACCGGGCCCTCGTGGCGCCGGCCGCGACCGCCGAGCGGCTGGCCGCGGTCGCGGAGTGGACCGTACGGGCGGCCCGTGCGCGGCCCCTCGTACGGGCCCTGCTGACGGGCTGCTGGAACGGGAACTTACCGGTCCCGGCCGGGCAAGGAGTCCGGCCGGGAGTGCCGGCGCTGGGTCCCGCGGAGCTGGTGCGGTGCGTGCGCGAGCGGGCTGACGGGGCCTTCGGGCCGGGGGAGGCGGCGCAGCGGTGCGAGCTCGCCGTACGCCTCGCGGTCTCCTACCTGATAGCCCCGGCCGTGCAGCCGGGCACGGGGGAGCTGCTGCGGCTGCTCAGTGGGCCGAACCGGACAGCTGGAGGCCGATGACCCCGAGGATGACCAGCGAGATCGAGACGAGTTTGAGGGTCGACACGAGGTCGCCGAGGAAGACCATGCCGTAGATCGCGGTCCCGGCCGCCCCGATGCCCGTCCACACCGCGTACGCCGGGCCGACGTCCAGTTTCTTGAGCGCCAGCGTCAGCAGGCCGAAACTGCCGAGCGCGAAGCACGCGAAGGCGACGGTCGGCCACAGCCGGGTGAAACCGTGGGACAGCTTGAGGCAGACCGCGAAGCCGGTCTCCAGGATTCCCGCGACCACGACGAGCAGCCACGCCATGTCGAATGCCTCCCCGCGTCACGTGACCTCACGTCACTTGGTGGGATTGTGCGCTCATCCAGACATGACCTTCGGCAATCCCGGTCAAACCCCGCGGGGCGATCAATCGCCGATCAGTCGCCGGTCGCCCGCCGGGTCAGTCGCCTTCGCGGCGCTCCCGCGTCTCCAGCAGCCGGCGCAGCGAGTAGAGCCGCGCCGGGTCCGCGTGGCCGTCCTCCACCCACTTGTCGAGCGCGCAGTCCTGCTCGTCGTGGCTGCACGCGCGCGGACAGTCCTCCGTACCCGGCACCAGGTCCGGGAAGGCCAGGATCACCCGGGACGGGTCCACGTGGTGCAGGCCGAAGGAGCGCACGCCCGGGGTGTCGATGACCCAGCCCTCCATCCCGGGCAGCGGCAGCGCCAGCGCCGAGGTGGTGGTGTGCCGGCCCCGCCCGGTGACCGCGTTGACCACACCGGTCGCCCGCTTGCGGTCCGGTGCCACCAGCGAGTTGACCAGGGTGGTCTTGCCGACGCCGGAGTGCCCCACGAACGCGGTGATCCGGCCCTCCAGGCGCTCGCGCACCCTGGCGGCCGCATCGCCCGTCGCGAGCTCCTCGCGGTTGGTGACGACGTAGTTCACGCCGAGCGTCGAGTAGATCTCCAGGATCTTGTCCGCGGAGGTCAGGTCGGACTTGGTGAGCACCAGCAGCGGCTCCAGCCCGGCGTCGTACGCGGCCACCAGGCAGCGGTCGATCATCCGGGGCCGCGGCTCGGGGTCGGCCAGCGCCGTGACGATGGCCAGCTGGTCGGCGTTGGCGACCACGACGCGCTCGTACGGGTCGTCGTCGTCGGCGGTGCGCCGCAGCACCGACTTGCGCTCCTCGATCCGCACGATCCGGGCGAGGGTGTCCTTCTTGCCGGACAGGTCGCCGACGATCCAGACCCGGTCACCGACCACCGCGGCCTTGCGGCCCAGCTCCCTGGACTTCATCGCGTGGACCGTGCGGTCCTCGACCAGACAGGTGAGCCGCCCCCGGTCGACGGTCAGGACGAAACCCTCGGAGGCGTCCTCGTGCTTGGGCCGGATGCTCGTCCGCGGCCGGTTGCCCTTGGGGTTGGGCCGCTGGCGGATGTCGTCCTCGTCGGTGTGCTTCCCGTACCTGCGCATGACGTGCCCTACGCTCCCGCACCCGTCGGCGCCTGGCCGGCGAGCATGTCGGACCACATCCTCGGGAAGTCGGGCAGGGTCTTCGCGGTCGTCGCCACGTTCTCGATGCGCACGCCCTCCACGGCCAGGCCGATCACCGCACCCGCGGTGGCCATCCGGTGGTCGTCGTACGTGTGGAACACGCCGCCGTGCAGCGGGCGCGGCCGGATGTGCAGACCGTCGGCCGTCTCGGTGACGTCGCCGCCGAGCTCGTTGATCTCCTTGGTGAGCGCCGCCAGCCGGTCCGTCTCGTGCAGCCGCAGGTGCGCCACCCCGCGCAGGGTGGAGGGGGAGTCGGCCAGGGCGGCGACCGCGGCGATGCCCGGGGTCAGCTCACCGACCTCGCCGAGGTCCACGTCGATGCCGTGGATCTTGCCGGTGCCGGTGAAGACCAGGCCCGCGTCGGTCAGCTCGCAGGAGCCGCCCATCTCCGTGAAGATCCGGCGCAGCGCGTCACCGGGCTGCGTGGTGCGGCGCGGCCAGTCCGGGATGGTGACCGTGCCGCCGGTGATCAGGGCCGCCGCCATGAAGGGCTGCGCGTTGGAGAGGTCGGGCTCGACGACCATGTCGCGGCCGAGCAGCGCGCCGGGCGCGACCCGCCAGACGTCCTTCTCGCCGCCGGCCTCGGGGGTGTCCACCTGGGCGCCCGCCGCGCGCAGCATCTCCACGGTCATCCGGATGTGCGGCATCGAGGGCAGGTTGGAGCCCACGTGCCGGACCTCGACGCCCTGGTTGAAGCGCGGGCCGGAGAGCAGCAGGGCGGAGACGAACTGCGAGGAGTTGGTGGCGTCGATCTCGACCGTGCCGCCCTCCAGGGCCCCGCCGCCCTGGACGGTCAGGGGCAGCGCGCCCCGGCCGTCGTCGTCGATCCGGGCGCCGAGGGCGCGCAGCGCGTTGATGACCTGGCCGAGCGGGCGCTCGTAGGACCGCGGGTCGCCGTCGAAGCGGATGTCACCGGCGGCGAGGGTGGCGACCGGCGGCAGGAAGCGCATGACCGTGCCCGCGTTGCCGACGTCGACGGTGGCCGGTCCGCGCAGGGGGGCCGGGATGATCCGCCAGGCCTCGCCGCCCGCGCCGTCACCGGCGGAGGCGGAGGAGACGGTCTCCTCGATGCCGACGCCCATCGCGCGCAGGGCGTCCGACATCAGCTGGGAGTCGCGCGAGCGCAGCGGGCGGCGCACCCAGCCGGGCTCGGAGGCGAGGGCCGCGAGCACGAGGGCGCGGTTGGTGACCGACTTGGACCCGGGCACGGCGACGGTGGCGTGGACGGCGGCGTCGGCGAGCGGGGCGGGCCAGAGGGCGGGGAGCGCGGAGGTCTCGGTCATGGCCCCCACTTTAGTGGCTACCCACGATGGCAGATCTTGATCGCGGAGCCGTCTCAGGGGTCGGTCAGAGGTCGAGCAGCCAGCGTCCGCCGCCGACCAGCGAGCAGAGCGCGACGACGTGGAAGAGCAGGAGCCAGACCACCGGGTGCAGATGGGTGAGCCGCCCCAACTGGTCCGCGTCGGAATCCGGTGCGCCCCCGTGCCTCCGCTTCGCACCCAGCTCGAAGACCGGCCGGACGCCGCCGAGCAGCAGGAACCACACCACCGCGTACGCGAACACCGACTGCACGTCGGCCGGAGCCAGCCAGGACACGAGCACGAACGCGGCGCCCGTCAGCACCACCGTCAGCGCCCCGTACGCGTTCCGGATCATCACCAGCATGGCCGCGAGCAGCGCCGTGGCCGCCCACAGCAGCAGCGTGATCCGGTGCGCCGACAGCAGCGCCGCCCCGCCGAGGCCGAGCAGCGAGGGCGCCGTGTAACCGGCGGCGGCGGTCAGGATCATCCCGAGGCCGTAGGGCTTGCCCCGGCTGACGGTGACCCCGCTGGTGTCCGAGTGCAGCCGGATCCCGTCGAGCTTGCGCCCGGTCAGCAGCGCCAGCAGCCCGTGCCCGCCCTCGTGGGCGATGGTCACGGCGTTGCGCGAGAGCCGCCACAGCGGGCGCGGACCCACGGCGGCCAGTGCGGCCAGCCCCGTCGCGATCACCAGCCACCGCTCGGGCGCTGCCTGTATGCCCGTGAGCCGGTCCCACAGACCGGCGGTGGTGCTGACGTACATGATCTGGCGGACTCCTTGCGGTGGTGGTCGGCTGCCATGGCAGTGTGGCAGCCATGTGCGGAAGGTATGCAGCGAGCCGTGGGCCCGAGGATCTGGTGCGGATCTTCGGGGTCGAGAAGTGGGAGCCGACGGAGACGCTGGCCCCCGACTGGAACGTGGCTCCGACGAAGCAGGTCCACGTCGTCCTGGACCGTCCACTGAAAGACGCGCCGAGCCCGCGTCCGGTTCGGCAGTTGCGCGCACTGAAGTGGGGGCTGGTCCCGTCCTGGGCCAAGAACCCCGACGGCGCCGCCCGGATGATCAACGCCCGGGCCGAGACGCTGCACGAGAAGCCGTCCTTCCGGCGCCCCTTCGCCCAGCGCCGCTGCATCGTCCCCGCCGACGGGTACTACGAGTGGGTCACCGCCCACGACGAGCGCCGGCTGGAGGTCGAAGGCAGGAAGAAGAGGGCCCGCAAGCAGCCGTACTTCGTCCTGCCCTCCGACGGCTCCGTCTTCGCGATGGCCGGGATATACGAGTTCTGGCGCGACCGCACCCTGCCCGACGCGCACCCGCTCGCCTGGTGGGCGACCTGCTCGGTGATCACCACGGAGGCCGAGACGGGACCGCTGGCCGCTGCCCCGGCCGAGGGGCCGCGCTCGCTGTCCGAGATCCACCCCCGGATGCCGCTGATGCTGACCCCGGACCGCTGGGACGCCTGGCTGGATCCGGCGAACACCGACACCGAGGGGGAGCTGCGGGGGCTGCTCGCGCCGCCGCCGGGCGGGCTGATGCGGGCCTACCCGGTGTCCACCGCCGTCAGCAACGTGCGCAACGGCGGGCCGGAGCTTCTGGAGGAGCTGGCCGCGCCGGAAGAGGGCACGCTGTTCTGACCCGGCATGATCGGCCCATGACCACCGAGAGCGTCGACACCCCGGCGGGCGAGGCCCGCGTCACCTGGTACCCCGCCCGCGAGGCGCGGCTCGTGCTCGCCGTCGGCCACGGCGCGGGCGGCGGCATCGAGGCCCGGGACCTGAAGGCCCTGGCCGGGGCCCTGCCCGCGCGCGGGGTCACCGTGGCCCTGGTGGAACAGCCCTGGCGGGTCGCCGGGAAGAAGGTCGCCGCCGCGCCCAAGGTGCTCGACGAGGGCTGGCGGGGCCTGTGGCCGGTGCTGGCGGGCCCCGGCCTGCCGGTGGTCGCGGGCGGCCGCAGCGCCGGGGCCCGGGTGGCCTGCCGGACCGCGGTCGAACTGGGCGCGGCCGCCGTGCTGGCCCTGGCCTTCCCGCTGCACCCGCCGGGCCGGCCAGAGAAGTCCCGCGCCGGGGAGCTGCTCGACGCCGGGCGCCCGACCCTGGTGGTGCAGGGCGGCCGCGACCCCTTCGGGCGCCCGGAGGAGTTCCCCGGGGGCGGCCACGAGCTCGTGGAGGTCCCGTACGCGGACCACGGGTTCGCGGTGCCCAAGAAGGCCGAGCTGACCCAGGAGGAGGCCCTCGACCGGATCACGGCGGCGGTCCGGGACTGGCTGGCGCGGCTGCCCGTGTGACGCCCGCGTATGACGTGCGCGTACGGCGTGTGCGTACGACGTGTGTCTACGACGGTGCCCGGATGGACGGCGGCCGGGTGGAGGACGGCCGGAGACCGGCCGCAGGGCAGTCGGAGAACGGCCCCGGAACGGCCGCAGGGCGGCCGCGGATCCGGCGGGCTCCGGGGTGATCCCCCTCACCCCCGCGCGGACCGGCCGGGAAAGCGCCGGGAAAGGGCCGAAACCCGTCTCCCGCCGGGGAATGCGCGGCAGGGCCCTTCTGTTGTCCCGGATGTCGGTACGCAAGGGAAATCGTCGGAGGAGTGGGAGCGCATGATCCAGGTCATCAGCCAGAACCGTCCGCAGGCCGCTGACCTGGACTGGACGGTGCTGCCCGGGCCCAAGCGCGGCTCGCTCCGGGCGGCGGCGGACCGGGATGGTCGACTATTCTCCGATTCGAGCGGGTCCGCTTTCGGAGTCGCCACGCAGTCGGAGGAGGTGGGTCCTGTCGCTGGGACCGACGAAGGCCACGCGGAGGAAACCACACCGGAGCGCAATGCGCGCTTCGAGAGGGATGCCCTCGGCTACCTCGACCAGATGTACTCGGCCGCGCTGCGCATGACGCGCAATCCGGCCGACGCCGAGGACCTGGTCCAGGAGACGTACGCGAAGGCATACGCGTCCTTCCACCAGTTCCGCGAGGGCACCAACCTGAAGGCGTGGCTGTACCGCATTCTGACCAATACCTTCATCAACTCCTACCGCAAGAAGCAGCGCGAACCCCAGCGCAGCGCCGCGGAGGAGATCGAGGACTGGCAGTTGGCGCGCGCCGAGTCGCACATGTCGACCGGGCTCCGCTCCGCCGAGTCGCAGGCGCTCGATCACCTGCCCGATTCGGATGTGAAGGAAGCCTTGCAGGCCATTCCGGAGGAGTTCCGCATCGCGGTCTATCTTGCCGACGTAGAGGGCTTTGCGTACAAGGAGATCGCGGACATCATGGGTACACCCATCGGTACGGTCATGTCGCGACTGCACCGTGGCCGCCGTCAACTCCGCGGAATGCTGGAGGACTACGCCCGTGAGCGCGGGCTGGTCCCCGCGGGCGCGGGAGAGTCGAACGACCTGAAAGGCTCGGGCTCATGAGCTGCGGAGAGCCGCACGAGACGGAGTGCGCTGAGGTCCTGGATCACCTTTACGAGTTCCTGGACCACGAGATGCCGGACACGGACTGCACGAAGTTCGAGACGCACTTCGGCGAGTGCAATCCCTGTCTGGAGAAGTACGGCCTGGAACAGGCCGTCAAGAAGCTGGTCAAGCGCTGCTGCGGGTCGGACGACGTACCGAGCGACCTGCGGTCGAAGGTGATGGGGCGGATCGAACTGATCCGTTCGGGGCAGGCCGTGCCGGATCACGACATCACGGCCGGTCCGGCCGCCGCGGGGCCCGCGACCGGATAAGTCCGGACCCTTGTTGGTTTCTTATTGAACGAACGCGAACGACCGCCCCCGGAAGGTCACTTCCTTCACCCGAAGGTGGTAATCCGGGGGCCTCCGCATGGCGCAACGCGGAAATGTGGCCCACCTCGCTCGTGGCCCCACTTATTCTCCCCAATCGGTACTGGTTTGATTCGGTACCTGGCATGCACCGCACAGGGGGAGGAGAGCGCCATGCGGGCACTTCCGCCGATGGCGCGCGCCTACATCCTGTGCGCCGTCCTCGCCGCGGTCCTCTGCGCCGCACCCGCCCTCGCGGATCCCGCCACCCCGTGGCCGGCCGTGGGCATGCTGACCGTGCTCTACCTCGGCTGCGAACTCGTCAAGACCTGCCCGCTGCTGGGCCGTCGGGTGCCCGAGGGGCTCGGCTCCTTCTTCCCCGTGGTGCTCGCCGCCGTCTTCCTGCTGCCGCCCGCCGCCGCCGCGCTCGTCGCGCTGCCGGGCGGGCTGGCCGGGACGGTGGTCCAGCGGCCCGCCCGGGTGCGCCGCGTGTGGCACGCCGCGCAGCAGTCCATAGCCGCCTGGGCCGCCGGGCAGGCCTACGGGCTGCTGCGCGGCCCGGCCGCGCTCGGCGGGGACTCCCCCGGGGGGTCCGGGCCGCCGGGCCCGCCCGATCCGGCCGCCTGGGTCGCCGACTTCCCGTACGTGATGCTCCCCGCGGCCGCCGCGGCCGCCGCCTTCTGCCTGGTGCTCACCGCCCTCGACGGGGGCATCCTGGCCACCGCCGAACGCCGGCCCGCCGCCACCGCCTGGCGCGGACTGCTCACCCGGTCCCTCGCCCCGCACTGCGTGCACGGCCTCGCCGGGCTGATGATGGCCGTCATGTGGCGCAGCCCGTACGGACTCCCGGCAGCGCTGCTCGTCCTGCTGCCGATGTACATCTCCTGCTGGGTCTTCGCCCAGTACCACCGCGAGCGCGCCGCCCACCGGGCCACGATCCGGGCGCTGGTGCAGGCCGTGGACATCAAGGACCGCTACACCCGCGGGCACAGCGAGCGGGTCGGCCAGGCCTCCGCGATGATCGCCCGCGAGCTGGGCATGGCCGAGGACCGGCTCGAAGTCGTCCGCATCGCCGGGATCCTGCACGACGTCGGCAAACTCGGCGTCCCCACCAGGCTGTTGCGCAAGGACGGGCCGCTCACACCGGAGGAGCGCCGGATCATCGAGCTGCACCCCGAGTACGGGCACGAGATGGTGCGCGGCATCGGCTTCCTCGGGGAGGCCAGGGCGGCGATCCTGCACCACCACGAGCGGGTCGACGGCTCCGGCTACCCGTACGGGCTGACCGGCGAGCAGATCCCGGTACTGGCCCGGGTGGTGGCGGTGGCCGACGCCTTCGACGCGATGACCTCCACCCGCTCCTACAGCAGGGCCCGCCCCGTGCCGACCGCGCTGGCGGAGCTGGAGCGGTGCGCCGGGGCACAGTTCGACCCGGCGATGGTCCGGGCCCTGGTCAGCGCCATCGGGCGGCAGGGCTGGCACCCGGTGGTCACCTCGGACGAAGACCTCCAGGTCATCGCTGCCGCCGCCGCAGGTCCGACGGCCACGCCGGACGGGCCGCCCGCGACGGCGTCACCGGCGGGCCTGCTGGGCCGCCAGCGCGAGGACCGGCGGGCGGCTGCGGCGGCACCGGCCGCCGCCGAGGCGCGCTCCGGCACCGGCCCGGCCGCCCCGCCCGGGGACGGCGGCCGGGGACCCGAGGGGAACGCATGAGGGCCTGGACCGTGTGGACGGTGCGCGCCACCGCCGGGCTGCTGATCGCGGTGGCCCTCGCGCACACCCTGTGGAACGGCCTCGTCGAGCCGGGGAACGCCCTCGCCTTCGGCGCGCTCATCGTCGTGGGCGAGCTCGCCCGCCGGGACCCGGACGGCGACACCGCCGACACCGCCCTGCACCGCACCGCCCCGCTCGCCTCCGCCGGGGCCCTCGCGTACGCGCTGCTCGGCGAGACCGCCGGGCGGCCCACCCACCACGGCGTACTGCAGATCGTCGCGGTCGTCGTCGCCGCGGCCCTCGTGGGGATCGTCCCGCACATCGCCCGCGGCCGCGGGCCCGCCCTCGACCACCTGGCCCGCCGGGTCCTCACCGTCGCCTTCGCCGCCGTCTGCTTCCAGCCGCTGTACAACTCGGGCCGGCTGGAGGACCGGGTGGGGCAGGGCCCGTACCTCGTCCTCTTCCTGCTCTTCCTGCTCGGCCTCACCGCGCTGTGCGACGCGGTGCTCGCCGCCGCCCTCGCCGGGGCCCGCACCGGCTGGCCGTACGGCCCGCTCCTGCGCGACGAGCTGCGCGCCCAGCTCGGCATCGGCTCCGCGATCTGCGCCACCGGGGTCGTGATGGCCCTCGGCGTGGCCGGTGCGGGCCTGTGGGCGGTGCCCGTCTTCAGCGTGCCGCTGCTGCTGACCCAGCTGTCCTTCCACCGGATCACCGCGATCCGCACGACCTACCGCCAGACCATCACCTCCCTGGCCCGCGCCACCGAGATCGCCGGCTACACCAGGCCCGGCCACTCCCGCAGGGTCGCCGCGCTGAGCTGCGCCGTGGGCCGGGAGCTGGGCCTGTCGGAGCGGGAGCTCGGGGTGCTGGAGTACGCGGCCCTGATGCACGACATCGGCCAGCTCGCCCTCGTCGACCCGGTCCCGGCCGGGGCCACCGCGGAGCTGCCGGCCGCCGAGGCCCGGCGGATCGCCGAGCTGGGCGGGGAGGTGGCCCGCCAGACGGGGGTGCCGGCCGAGGTCGCGGTGGTGGTGGAGCGCCAGGCAGACCCGTACCGGGAGCAGCCCGTCGCCGCCCGGATCGTGCGCACGGTGAACGCGTACGAGGACCTGGTGGGCGGGACTCGTCACCCGACCGGCTCACTGGCGGCCCTGGAGCGGCTGCGCCTGGGCACGGGGCACGACTATCAGCCAGAGGTCGTGGAGTGTCTGGCCAGGGTTCTGGCCCGGGGCGGACGGGGCAGCGTTGTTCCTGTCCAGGCTGGGTAACCCATGGGTAATGAGCGGCCGTCCGAGTGGGCATGGTTGGATGCCAGTGAGAGTGTCCGCAAGGCTGCACCGTTGTCACCCGGCTACCGCCGGGTGGTGCCCCCAGGCAGGCGGGAATCGTGAGGATCTTCGGGAAGGTACGGCATCGGCCCTCCGCTTCGTGGCGGCAGGCCACCGACCGCGCGTTCACGCTGATCGGCGACGGGCGGTACGAGGACGCGGGCGCGCTCCTGACCAGAGCCGCGGACCTGGAGCCCTGGCTGTCCGAGTCCTGGTTCAACCTGGCCCTGCTGCACAAGTTCCGGCACGACTGGGAGCAGGCGCGGGCCGCCGGACTGCGCGCCGTGGCCCTGCTGGACCGTGAGACCGGCGCCCCGGACTGGTGGAACGTCGGGATCGCCGCGACCGCGCTGCAGGACTGGCCGCTGGCCCGGCGCGCCTGGCAGGCGTACGGGCTGAAGGTGCCCGGGGACCCCCACGGCGCCGGAGCCCACAACGGGCGGCACAGCGGCGAACCGGTCGGCATGGAGCTCGGCAGCGCCGCCGTGCGGCTGTCGCCCGAGGGCGAGGCCGAGGTGGTCTGGGGCCGCCGGCTGGACCCGGCCCGCATGGAGGTCCTGTCGATCCCGCTGCCCTCCTCGGGGCGGCGCTGGGGCGAGGTCGTCCTGCACGACGGGGTCCCGCACGGCGAGCGGGTCACCGCGGCCGGCCCCTCCTACCCCGTCTTCGACGAGATCGAGCTGTGGGCGCCCTCCCCGGTGCCGACCTGGGTGGTGCTGCTGGAGGCGGCCACCGAGGCGGACCGCAACGCGCTGGAGCAGCTGGCCTCCGACGCCGGTTTCGCCGCCGAGGACTGGTCGTCCTCGGTGCGGCTGCTGTGCCGGACCTGCTCGGAGAGCGCGATGCCGAGCGGCGAGGGCGACGGGGAGCACCTGGACCCGCACGACCACAGCGAACCGGGGCACCCCGGCCCGCTGGGGCACCGTACGGCGGGGTCCGGATCCCTGTGGGTGCCCGAGCGCGAGTGCGGGATCGCGGCACCGGCCGGTCTGGTGCGGGGTCTGCTCGACGGCTGGGTCGCGGACAGCCCGGACACCCGTGAATGGCGGGATCTCGAAGAGGTCTGCTGACCCGGCACCGTAGGCTGTACCGGCACATTGTGAACGGGTGGACTTACGGAAGGCGTACGGCGGACATGGCGCAGCAGGAGAACGAGGTCGTCGAGATCGTCAACGACGGTTACGTCGTGGACACCGAGGACTGTGAGGCGCGCGAGCTCGCCCACCGCGAGCGCGGCACGGCCCGCCCGATCACGGTCGTCGGCAATCCGGTGCTGCACCGGGAGTGCAAGGACGTCACCGAGTTCGGCGACGAGCTGGCGCAGCTGATCGACGACATGTTCGCCAGCCAGAAGGCCGCCGAGGGCGTCGGCCTGGCCGCGAACCAGATCGGCGTGGACGCCAAGGTCTTCGTCTACGACTGCCCGGACGACGACGGCAACCGCCACACCGGTGTCGTGATCAACCCGAAGCTCGTCGAGCTCCCGGCCACCGCGCGCGTGCTGGACGACTCCAACGAGGGCTGCCTGTCGGTGCCCACCGCGTACGCCTCGCTGGCCCGCCCGGACTACGCCGAGGTCACCGGCCAGGACGCGCAGGGCAACCCGATCAAGGTGCGCGGCACCGGCTACTTCGCGCGCTGCCTGCAGCACGAGACCGACCACCTGTACGGCTACCTGTACATCGACCGGCTCTCCAAGCGCGACCGCAAGGACGCGCTGCGGCAGATGGACGAGGGCACCCCGCGCTACGAGACCGCCCCCAACGCCTAAGCGACGGCCTGCGGGCCCCGGAAGGCACGCCTGAAGGAATTCGGCGTGGTGCCCAGGGTCCGCAGGAAGTGGTGGCGCAGGGCGGCCGCGTTGCCGAAGCCGCAGCGGCCCGCGATGGCGTCGACGGTCTGGTCCGTGGACTCCAGCAGCTCCTGTGCCAGCAGCACCCGCTGGCGCAGCACCCACTGGTACGGGGTGGTGCCGGTCTCCTGGAGGAAGCGCCGGGCGAAGGTGCGCGCGGACATGTGCGCGCGCTCCGCGAGCTGCTCGACGGTGATCTCGTCCTCCAGGTGGCGGGCCATCCAGGCGATGACCTCCCCGACCGTGTCGCAGGCGGTCCGCGGGAGCGGGCGCTGGATGTACTGGGCCTGCCCGCCGTCCCGGTGGGGCGGTACGACCATCCGCCGGGCGATGGTGTTGGCCACCTCGGCCCCGTGCTCCTGGCGGACCACGTGCAGGCAGGCGTCGATGCCCGAGGCGGTGCCGGCGGAGGTGATGACCTGCCCCTCGTCCACGTAGAGCACGTCCGGGTCCACCTCGGCCCGCGGGAAGCGGCGTGCCAGTGCCGGGGCGTGCATCCAGTGGGTGGTGCAGCGGCGCCCGTCCAGCAGTCCGGCCGCGCCGAGCACGAAGGCCCCGCTGCACACGCTGAGCACCCGTGCCCCGCGGTCCACGGCCCGGCGCAGGGCTTCGAGGAAGGGCTCGGGGTAGTCCCGTACGGGCGCCTGCCGGTCGGCGGGCAGGCAGATCAGGTCGGCCTCGTCGAGCCGCTCCAGGCCGTACGCGGGCGCGATGGCGAAGCCGACGTCGGCCATGGTCAGGGTGCCCTCCTCGGCCGCGCACACGGCGAAGTCGTACACCGGCAGGCCCTGCGCGCTGCGGTCGATCCCGAAGACCTCGCAGAAGATCCCGAACTCGAAGGGGGCCACTCCGTCGACGAGGGCCACCGCCACGTTTTTCAGCATGCCTACAGTGTGGCAGTAATTCGATGATCCATGACAGTCCTGCCACTGTCCGGTTCTCGCCGCTCTGACGAGAGTGGATGCATGACCACTTTCCTTGACTACCTCGTCGTCCTCGCCGTCGCCGCCCTGCTCCTCGCGCCGTCCCTGTACGGCACGGCCCGGGAACGCAGAATCGACCGGCAGCTGCGCAAGGCGGCTGCCGGCCGATCAGCGGTTCACGCGACCCCGGTGACCCGGTCGGCTCAGAAGTCCTCGTCCAGGTCGACCGTGCCCTCGACCGCGACCTGGTAGGCCGACGGCCGGCGCTCGAAGAAGTTCGTCAGCTCCTGGACGCCCTGGAGCTCCATGAACGAGAACGGGTTCTGCGAGCCGTACACCGGCGGGAAGCCGAGGCGCACCAGGCGCTGGTCCGCGACGCACTCCAGGTACTCGCGCATCGACTCGGTGTTCATGCCCGGCAGGCCGTCACCGCACAGGTCGCGGCCGAACTGAAGCTCCGCCTCCACGGCCTCCTTCAGCATGTCGGTGACCTGCTGCTGGAGGGCGTCGTCGAAGAGCTCCGGCTCCTCCTTGCGGACCGTGTCCACGACCTCGAAGGCGAAGTTCATGTGCATGGTCTCGTCGCGGAACACCCAGTTGGTGCCCGTCGCCAGGCCGTGCAGCAGACCCCGCGAGCGGAACCAGTAGACGTACGCGAAGGCGCCGTAGAAGAACAGGCCCTCGATGCACGCGGCGAAGCAGATCAGGTTCAGCAGGAAGCGGCGCCGGTCGGCGGCCGTCTCCAGCCGCTCGATCTTCTCGACCGAGTCCATCCACTTGAAGCAGAACTGCGCCTTCTCGCGGATGGAGGGGATCTCCTCGACCGCGTCGAAGGCGGCCGCCCGGTCGTCCGGGTCGGGCAGGTAGGTGTCCAGCAGCGTCAAGTAGAACTGGACGTGCACGGCCTCCTCGAACAGCTGGCGCGACAGGTACAGGCGCGCCTCCGGGGAGTTGATGTGCTTGTACAGGGTCAGCACGAGGTTGTTCGAGACGATCGAGTCGCCCGTCGCGAAGAACGCGACCAGCCGGCCGATCATGTGCTGCTCCGCGGGCGTCAGCTTCGCGAGGTCGGCCACGTCCGAGTGGAGGTCGACCTCCTCGACCGTCCACGTGTTCTTGATCGCGTCCCGGTAGCGCTCGTAGAAGTCCGGGTAGCGCATGGGCCGGAGCGTGAGCTCGAAGCCCGGGTCCAGGAGGTTCTTCTTGTCGGTGGAGCTCATTACTGGCAGGCCTCGCAGGACTCGGGGTTCTCAAGGGAGCAGGCGAGCGCTTCCGCGGCCGCGGCCTCGGCGGCTGCGTCGGCCGGCGGGAGCGCCGCGGGGGTGGCGGCCTGCGCGGCGCGGGCGATCTTCGTCGCCGGGCGCGAGCGCAGGTAGTACGTGGTCTTCAGGCCCTGCTTCCAGGCGTACGCGTACATCGAGGACAGCTTCCCGATGGTCGGCGTCTCCAGGAACAGGTTCAGCGACTGCGACTGGTCGAGGAACGGCGTACGGGCCGCCGCCATGTCGATCAGGCCGCGCTGCGGGATCTCCCACGCCGTGCGGTACAGCTCGCGGACCTCGGCCGGGATCCAGCCGAAGCCCTGCACGGAGCCGCTGGACTCGCGCAGCGCCTCGCGGGTCTGCGCGTCCCAGACGCCGAGCTCCTTCAGCTCCTCCACCAGGTAGCCGTTGACCTGGAGGAACTCACCGCTGAGCGTCTCGCGCTTGAAGAGGTTGGAGACCTGCGGCTCGATGCACTCGTACACGCCGGCGATCGAGGCGATCGTCGCCGTCGGGGCGATGGCGAGAAGCAGCGAGTTGCGCATGCCGGTCTTCGCGACGCGGGCGCGCAGCGCGTCCCAGCGCTCGGGCCAGTTCAGCTCGATGCCCGCGTAGTGGTCCGGGTGCAGGACACCGCGGGCGGTGCGGGTCTGCTCCCAGGCCGGCAGCGGGCCGCTGCGCTCGGCGAGGTCGCAGGAGGCCTCGTACGCGGCGAGCATGATGCGCTCGGAGAGCTTCGTGGACAGCGCCTTCGCCTCGGGGGAGTCGAAGGGCAGCTTCAGCTTGAAGAAGACGTCCTGGAGGCCCATCGCGCCCAGGCCCACCGGGCGCCAGCGGGAGTTGGAGCGGCCGGCCTGCTCGGTCGGGTAGAAGTTGATGTCCACCACGCGGTCGAGGAAGGTCACCGCGGTGCGGACGGTCTCGTCCAGGCGCTCCCAGTCGATCTCGCCGTCCACCACGAAGGCACCCATGTTGACCGAGCCGAGGTTGCAGACGGCCGTCTCGCCGTCGTTGGTGACCTCGATGATCTCGGTGCACAGGTTGGAGGAGTGGACGACCGAGCCCGGCTCGGCGGTCTGGTTCGCCGTGCGGTTGGAGGCGTCCTTGAAGGTCATCCAGCCCTGGCCGGTCTGCGCGAGGGTGCGCATCATCCGGCCGTACAGGTCGCGCGCGGGCATGGTCTTGCGGGCCAGGCCGTCCGCCTCGGCCTTGCGGTAGGCGGCGTCGAACTCGTCGCCCCACAGGTCCACCAGCTCGGGGACATCGGCCGGGGAGAACAGCGACCAGTCGGCGTCGGCGTTCACGCGGCGCATGAACTCGTCCGGCACCCAGTGGGCGAGGTTCAGGTTGTGGGTGCGGCGCTGGTCCTCGCCGGTGTTGTCGCGGAGCTCCAGGAACTCCTCGATGTCCGCGTGCCAGGTCTCCAGGTACACGGCGGCGGCGCCCTTGCGGCGGCCGCCCTGGTTCACGGCGGCGACGGAGGCGTCGAGGGTCTTCAGGAACGGCACGATGCCGTTGGAGTGGCCGTTCGTACCGCGGATCAGCGAACCGCGGGCGCGGATGCGGGAGTACGAGAGACCGATGCCGCCGGCGTGCTTGGAGAGGCGCGCGACCTGGTGGTAGCGGTCGTAGATCGAGTCGAGCTCGTCCAGCGGGGAGTCCAGCAGGTAGCAGGAGGACATCTGCGGGTGCCGGGTGCCGGAGTTGAAGAGCGTGGGGGAGGACGGCAGGTAGTCGAGGCGGCTCATCAGCCGGTAGAGCGAGGCCACTTCCTCGACGGCGCGCAGGCTCTCGTCCTCGGCCAGGCCGCAGGCCACGCGCAGCATGAAGTACTGCGGGGTCTCGATGACCTGGCGGGTGATCGGGTGGCGCAGCAGGTAGCGGCTGTGCAGGGTGCGCAGGCCGAAGAAGCCGAAGCGGTCGTCGGCGCCCTCGGCGAGCGCGTGCTCGACCAGCGCGTCGAGGCGGTTCGCATGGGTGCGTACGAATTCGGCCGTGCGGTCGGCGATCAGGCCCTCGCGGTGGCCGACCTCGACGGAGGCGGAGAAGGGGGTGGCCCCCTGGCTCGCGGCCTCGTCGGCGACGGCGAACGTCAGCAGGCGCGCGGCCAGCCGGGAGTACGCCGGGTCCTCGGAGATCAGACCGGCGGCGGCCTCGGTGGCGAGCCCCCGCAGCTCGGCCTCGTCCGCGGTGGAGCTGCGCCCGCGCAGCGCGGCGGCGGCGACCCGGCCGGGGTCGGTGTCGGGGAGGTCGGCCGTCAGCTCGGTGAGAGTACGCAGCAACGCGGTCCCGGGACCCTCAGCTGCGGGCTGGTCGGACTCGGCGCGCGGCGCGGCAGGCGCGATGGTCACGGGGGGAGCTCTCCCTCGCTCGGCCCGGTCATCGGCGGGGCAGGGCGCGAGCGGGCGCATGCGGGCGTGGCAGGATCGCGTCCCCCGCATGGCGTCCACCGGCCCAACCGCGAGGCCCGGACGTGTCGGCACCCGGTTCGGTCGAGCCGGGCGCGCTGTCGGCAGGTCCTCGGACTTGGTGTCCGGTAGCCGGACACTTCATACCGTTGCGGGACAGTTCCGGATTCGCACCGGATTCCCCTGCGGCGACAGCAGCCATGAGCATACATGTGGGGGCGGCTGCATGCGGTAGCCCCCACATGTTGTGTCGGCTGCGACGTGCCGTCCGTGTGTCGTACCTCTCCGCTATCGTCGGAGACTGCACCGTCGAGGAAGGCGAGCGAGGCATGACCGTGATGACTGACCGGCCCCACATGCTGACCGAGGATTTCGAAGCCGTGGCGCGTATAGCGGCCCGCGAGCGAGTGGGGACGCGGCTGGAATTCATCGACGGGGTTATCAGGAGTAAGGCCATGCCGGACGGCGACCACCAGATGATCATCCAGTGGCTCACCCGGATCTGTATGCAGTACCGGCCGGAACTCTGGCTGCACCCGGGGCAGGGGATCAAGGCGCAGGAGTACCGCGCAGGCCGGGCGATTCCGGACGCGGCGCTGGCACCCTCCGGAGCGTTCGTCGGACAAGGCGACTGGGTCGAGCCAGGGCCGATCCTCATGGCCGTCGAGGTGACATCGTGGGACTCCGATACCCGTCGGCGGGACCACGTCGAGAAGCCTCGTGCCTACGCGGAGACCGGCATCCCCGTGTACCTGCTGATCGACCGGGCCAAGTGCGAGGTCTCCGTCTACAGCCAGCCCAACGGGCAGCGGTACGAGAGCACCCACGTCGTGGCATACGGCAAGGACGTCGAGCTCCCCGACCCCGTCGGCATCACCTTGCAGACCGAGGTCCTCAAGGACTGGGTGCGCTGATCAGGCCGAAGGGCCCCGCCGTCCCGATGCGGGACGGCGGGGCCTTCGTGCACCCAAGTGGGCTCAGCAGCAGCGGAACCCCTCGCGGGGGTCGGCCTCGCGGGCGTCCGTACGGGCGCGTTCGAAGGCCCGGCGGGTCATCGGCCGGGCCTGCGGGTCGTGGGAGCGGGCGTGGGCCGCGTAGCGGTCGTAGGCGGCCTCGCCCGAGAACTCCCGTACGTAGTACCGGACCCTCGCGAGCACGCTGCGCAGGCTCATGACGCCGCCGGCTCCTTGACCCGGCCGCCGCCCGAGTCGAGCCCGGCGGCGGCGAGCTCCGCCCGCTCCTCGGCGGTGGGGATCAGGCCGGCCGGGGCGACGATCTTCGACTCCGTCCACGGGACCTCGGAGAGCGCGACCGCGCCGGGGTTGCGGACGGCGGCCAGGCAGGTGCGGGCGGCGTCCAGCAGCACGATGACGATCAGGACCGCGAAGAGCACCGACAGGACCCCGTCCACGGTGGCGTTGGTGACCACGGTGTGCATCTCGTCCATGTTCTTGGCGGGCTTGAGGACCTTGCCCGCGTCGATGGCGTCCTGGTACTGGTCGCGCCGGGCGAAGAAGCCGACAGCCACGTCCGAGGAGAAGATCTTCTGCCAGCTCGCGGTGAGCGTGACGGCCACGTCCCAGGCCAGCGGCACACCCGTCACCCAGGCCCACTTGAGCCTGCCGGACTTGACCAGCAGCGTGGTGCAGACGGCCAGCGCGACCGCCGCGAGGAGCTGGTTCGCGATGCCGAACAGCGGGAAGAGCTGGTTGATGCCGCCCAGCGGGTCCTTGACGCCGACCCACAGGAAGTAGCCCCAGCCGCCGACGACGATCGCGCTCGCGAACCAGACGCCGGGCTTCCAGCTGACGTCCTTGAAGGACTTGTGGACGTTGCCGAGGGTGTCCTGGAGCATGAACCGGCCGACGCGGGTGCCGGCGTCCACGGTGGTCAGGATGAAGAGGGCCTCGAACATGATGGCGAAGTGGTACCAGAACGCCTTCAGCGAGGCGCCGCCGATCACGGACGAGAAGATCTCCGACATCCCGAGCGCGAAGGTCGGCGCGCCGCCCGTGCGGGAGAGCAGGCTCGTCTCCTCCACGTCCTTCGCGGCCTGGGCGAGGTCCCCGGGGGAGATGGCGAAGCCGAAGTTGCCCACGGCCTGCGAGGCCGACTCGACGGTGCTGCCGACGACGCCGCCGGGGGAGTTGATCGCGAAGAACAGGCCCGGCTCGATGATGCAGGCCGCGATGACCGCCATGACGGCGACGAAGGACTCGGTCAGCATGGCGCCGTAGCCGATGACCCGGACCTGGGTCTCCTTCTGGATCATCTTCGGGGTGGTGCCCGAGGAGACCAGGGAGTGGAATCCGGACAGCGCGCCGCAGGCGATGGTGATGAAGACGAACGGGAACATCGAGCCGGCGAAGACCGGGCCGTTGCCGCCGGAGGCGAAGTCGGTGACCGCGGGCATCTTCAGCGTCGGCATGGCGATGACCACGCCGAGCGCGAGCAGGGCGATGGTGCCGATCTTCATGAAGGTGGAGAGGTAGTCGCGCGGCGCCAGCAGCATCCACACCGGCAGCACCGAGGCCAGGAAGCCGTACCCGACCATCCAGAGGACCAGCGTCTCCTTCTCCAGCGTGAAGACGTCGGCGAAGGAGGACTCCGCGACCCAGCCGCCCGAGACGATGGCGAGCAGCAGCAGCGCGACGCCGATCGCCGAGACCTCGGTGATCCGGCCCGGCCGCAGGACGCGCAGGTAGAAGCCCATGAAGAGGGCGATCGGGATGGTCATGCCGATGGAGAAGACGCCCCAGGGGGAGTCGGCCAGTGCGTTGACGATGACCAGCGCCAGCACCGCCAGCAGGATGATCATGATGGCGAACACGGCGACCAGCGCGGCGGCGCCGCCGACCGGGCCGATCTCGTCACGGGCCATCTGCCCGAGCGAACGGCCGTTGCGCCGGGTCGAGAAGAACAGCGTGACCATGTCCTGGACCGCGCCTGCGAAGATCACGCCCGCGACGATCCAGATGGTGCCCGGCAGGTAGCCCATCTGGGAGGCCAGCACGGGGCCGACCAGCGGGCCCGCGCCCGCGACGGCGGCGAAGTGGTGGCCGAAGAGCACCCGCCGGTCGGTCGGGTGGAAGTCGACACCGTTGTCAAGGCGTTCGGCGGGGGTGGCCCTGGTCTTGTCCACCTTCAGGACGCGGTTCGCGATGAAGCGCGCGTAGAACCGGTAGCCGATGGCGTACGAGCCCAGCGCGGCGGCGAGCAGCCAGGCGGCCGAGATCTCCTCGCCGCGCGAGAGCGCCAGCACGCCCCACCCGATGGCCCCGATGAGTGCGACCAGCACCCACGCGGCCACCGACTTCGGGGACGGGCCCCCCGACGCAGAAGGCGAGTCCGGAGTGGTTCCCGGACTCGCCGTGTTCCGCTCTGTACCTGTTGATCCCGGTTCCGCCATGTCCTCGTCCCCTCGTCGATCACCTGCGTGAGCACAGGGAATCTAGGGGGAGGCATGCGCTGAACGTAAGACCCCGTCCGTATATCGGTACGAGATTCCGGTACGGGGACTTCCGCCCGGGCGGCGCCGGTGGATCAGACGGCGGGGCGCTGGAGCCGCGCGACGAACTTGTAGCGGTCGCCGCGGTAGACCGAGCGGACCCACTCCACGGGCTCTCCGTCGGCGTCCAGCGAGTGGCGGGAGAGCATCAGCATCGGCAGGCCCACGTCGGTGCCGAGCAGTCCGGCCTCGCGGGGGGTCGCCAGGGAGGTCTCGATGGTCTCCTCCGCCTCGGCGAGGCGGACGTCGTACACCTCGGCGAGTGCGGTGTAGAGGGAGGTGTACTTCACCAGCGAGCGGCGCAGCGCGGGAAAGCGCTTGGCCGAAAGGTGGGTGGTCTCGATGGCCATCGGCTCGCCGCTGGCCAGCCGCAGCCGCTCGATGCGCAGGACCCGTCCGCCGGTGGCGATCTTGAGGAGTCCGGCGAGGGTGTCGTCCGCCGTCACGTAGCCGATGTCCAGGAGCTGGGACGTGGGTTCCAGTCCTTGGGCCCTCATGTCCTCGGTGTACGAGGAGAGTTGGAGCGGCTGGGAGACCTTGGGCTTGGCCACGAAGGTGCCCTTGCCCTGGATGCGTTCCAGCCGGCCCTCGACGACGAGCTCCTGCAGGGCCTGCCGGACCGTTGTCCGGGATGTGTCGAATTCGGCCGCGAGCGTGCGCTCGGGCGGGACCGGGGTGCCGGGGGGCAGGGTTTCGGTCATGTCGAGCAAGTGCCGCTTGAGTCGGTAGTACTTGGGCACACGCGCCGTGCGAGTGGCTGCCCCGCCTTCCGGCTCCGTGGTCGCCCCTTCGGTGGCCATCGCCGCCCGCCTTCCCGACTCCAGTTTCGCTGCCGTCACCGGCTCCTCCGATATGTGCGGTCACATCGTGACACGGGTGGGAGGACAGGCCTTCTCCCTCCCCCAGGTGTCGGTCCGGTAACGGACCGATCACCCGCTCATTAGACCCTTGACACCCCTAAAGGTCTAGGCCAAGCTCCGGTTACTGGTCTAAACCAATATGGATCAGATCCCGGCCCCACGGGCAGTACTTGAGTACTTATGTCACCGCGGCGGGCGAGGGAAGTTGCAGGCAGCATCCCTGAGGAGGGTGGCGTGAAGCGCAAGCTCATTGCGGCGGTCGGTGTCGTGGGAATGATGGTCGGAGTCGCGGCGTGCGGCAACGGCGACGACAAGCCGAAGGCCGACGCGTCGGGTGGCGCGGCCAAGGAGATCACCGTCTGGGTGATGGACGGCTCCGCACCGAAGGCCTGGATCGAAGAGGTCAACAAGGAGTTCTCGGCCAAGCACCCCGGTGTCACGGTCAAGGTCGAGGAGCAGAAGTGGACCGGCATCCAGGAGAAGGTCACCACGGCCCTCTCCGAGAACACCCCGCCGGACGTCCTTGAGCTCGGCAACACCCAGACCGCCGGCTACGCGGTCACCGGCGGCCTCGCCGACCTGACCAAGGACAAGGCCAAGCTCGGTGCCGACGCCTGGCAGAAGAGCATGCTCGCCTCGGCCGAGATCGACGGCAAGCTGTACTCCGCCCCGTGGTACGCCGCCAACCGCGTCGTCATCTACGACAAGAAGGCCTACGAGAAGGCCGGCATCACCCCGCCGAAGACCCGCGACGAGTGGGTCGCCGGCCTGGAGAAGCTGAAGGCCTCCGACCCGGCCTCGCAGCCGATCTACCTCCCCGGCCAGAGCTGGTACGTCCTCGCCGGCTTCGTGTGGGACGAGGGCGGCGACCTCGCCGTCAAGGACGGCGCCAAGTGGAAGGGCCAGCTCGGCACCCCGCAGGCCGCCTCCGCCATGGAGTTCTACAAGAAGCTCCAGTCCTTCTCCTCCGCCCCGAAGGACAAGGACGAGGCCACCCCGCAGCAGTCCACCGACATCGTTCCCAAGGGTGGCGTCTCCTCCTGGATCGGTCTCGGCTGGGAGGCCGGCGGCGCCGCGAAGGCCCTGAAGGCCGCGGGCAAGGAGGCCGACTTCGGCTTCTTCCCGATCCCGGGCAAGACGGCAGACAAGCCGGGCACCGTGTTCCTCGGCGGCTCGAACCTCGCCGTGGCCGAGCGCTCCAAGAACAAGGAGCTCGCCAAGGAGTGGCTGGCCATCGCCGCAGGCAAGGACCAGATGACCAAGTACGCCGCCGCCACCGAGGGCGCGCTGCTCCCGAACCAGGCCGCTGCGAACTTCGCGGCCCCCGCGGGCTCCTTCGCCGAGGCGATGGGCAAGGCCGGCCTCAACGGCAAGATCACCCCGGTCACCCCGGGCTGGGCGAACGTCGAGACCGAGCCCAACCCGATCAAGGAGTTCATGACCAAGGTCCTGAAGGGTGAGGACGCCGCCAAGGCGGGCGCGGACGCGGACAAGGAAATCGCGAACCGCATCAACAAGTAGTCCCACCCGGCAGTACCCGCTCCACCCGCAGTACCCGCAGGACCCAGCAGTGTGAACGCACCGGGGGGTGCGGCGGGCGCCACGCGCCCGTCGTGCCCCCGGTCGCGCAATTGACTCCACAGTCAACCGCGAGGAAGCCAAGACATGACCGTGCACTCCCAGGGAGCGGCGACCAGCGCTCCACAGGACGCACCACCGAAGTCCGCCGGACAGCCGCCGAAGGCGCCCGCCACGGAAGCCGGCACCGGCCGCAAGTCTCCTCGCGGGGGCAGGAAGTCGCTCCCCTCGGGGTGGCTGCCCTACCTGCTGGTCGGGCCCGCAGTGCTGAGCCTGGCGACCCTCCTGCTGTATCCGCTGATCAAGAACGTGATCCTGTCCTTCCAGGACATCAACAAGATCGAGTTCATCCAGCGGAAGTACCCCTTCGCGGGGTTCGAGAACTACACCGAGCTGCTGGGCGATTCGAAGTTCTGGACCGTCGTCGTCCGGTCCTTCGCCTTCACCGCGGCCAACGTCGTACTGATCATGGTGCTCGGCAGCCTCATCGGCATCCTGCTGAACAAGCTCGGCAAGAAGATGCGCCTGGTCCTGTCGATGGCCCTGGTGATGGCCTGGGCCATGCCGATCGTCGCCTCCGTGCAGGTCTTCAAGTGGCTGTTCGACGAGCAGTTCGGCGTCATGAACTGGGTGATGCGCTCCGCCGGCTTCTCCGGCTACGAGCAGCACAACTGGATGGAGACCGGCCTCTCCACCCTGGTGATCGTCACGATCCTGGTGGTCTGGGGCTCCATCCCCTTCGTCGCCCTCAACATGTACGCCGGCCTGACCACCGTCGGCGCCGAGCTGTACGAGGCCGCCCGGATGGACGGGGCCAACGGCTGGCAGACCTTCTGGAAGATCGTCTTCCCGAACCTCAAGCCCTTCTTCCTCATCACCACCTTCCTTGAGGTGATCTGGGTCTTCAAGGCCTTCACCCAGGTCTACGCGATGAACAAGGGCGGCCCGGACCGAGCCTCCGAGATCCTCCCGGTCTTCGCCTACGTCGAGGGCCAGAGCCAGGCCCACTACGGCCTCGCCGCCGCGATCTCCGTCCTGACGATCCTGATCCTCGTGATCGTCATGTCCTTCTACTTCCGCCTGATCCTGAAGCAGGAGGAGGAGCAGTGAGCACGACCACCGCCCCGAAGCCCGCGCCGGCCGCCGAGCCCGCACAGCAGCTCCGCAAGCGCCGCCCGGTCCGCCCCGGAGCCGTCTTCAAGAACCTCGGCGCGCTCCTGCTGGCCCTCGTATTCGTCTTCCCGGTCTACTGGATGTTCGCGTCGGCCCTCAAGCCCGCCGACCAGATGCTCACCAAGGACCCGGTCTTCTTCTTCACCCCGACGCTGGACAACTTCACCAAGGCCACCGGGGTCCAGAACTTCTGGACGTACGTCACCAACAGCGTCCTGGTCACCGTCGGCGCCGTCGTGCTGGCCCTGCTCGTCGCCCTCGCCGCGAGCTTCGCCATCGCCCGCATGAGGTTCAAGGGCCGCAAGGGCCTGGTCCTCACCGTGATGATGGCCCAGATGGCGCCCTGGGAGGTCATGGTCATCGCGATGTACATGATCGCCCGCGACAGCGAGCTGCTGAACAGCCTCCCGCTGCTGACCGCGATCTACTTCGTGATGATCCTGCCCTTCACCATCTGGACCCTGCGCGGCTTCATCGCCGCGGTCCCGGTGACGCTGGAGGAAGCCGCCCAGATCGACGGCTGCACCCGCGGCCAGGCCTTCCGCAAGGTGATCTTCCCGCTGCTGGCCCCCGGCCTGATGTCCACCTCGCTCTTCGGCTTCATCACCGCCTGGAACGAGTTCGCGATGGTCCTGATCCTGAACAAGGACAAGACCGCGCAGACCCTGCCCCTGTGGCTGACCGAGTTCATGACCGCCTTCGGCAACGACTGGGGCGCCACCATGGCCGCCTCCTCGCTGTTCGCGGTCCCGGTCCTGCTCATCTTCGTCTTCCTCCAGCGCAAGGCCGTCGGCGGGATGACCGCCGGCGCCGTGAAGGGATAACGGCCCCATGACTGTCCTTGCGCACCGCACAGACACCTTGACGAGGGACGCCCTCGCGGTCCTCCAGCCCGGCTTCGAGGGCACCACCGCCCCCGCCTGGCTGCTGCGCCAGGTCGGCGAGGGCCTCACCGCCGTCGGCCTGTTCGGCCGCAACATCAGCTCGCCCGAGCAGCTCGCCGCGCTGACCGCGCAGCTGCGCACCGAGCGGGATGACGTACTCGTCGCCATCGACGAGGAGGGCGGCGACGTCACGCGCCTGGAGGTACGGGGCGGCTCGTCCTTCCCCGGCAACCTGGCCCTCGGCGCCGTCGACGACACCGACCTCACCCGGGCCGTCGCCCGCGAGCTGGGCCGCCGGCTCGCCGAGTGCGGGGTCAACCTCAACTGGGCCCCCTCCGCGGACGTCAACTCCAACCCGGACAACCCGGTCATCGGCGTACGGTCCTTCGGCGCCGACACCCACCTCGCCGCCCGGCACACCGCCGCGTACGTCGAAGGCCTGCAGGCCGCCGGCGTCGCCGCGTGCACCAAGCACTTCCCGGGCCACGGCGACACGAACGTCGACTCGCACCACGCGCTGCCGCGCATCGACGCGGACATCGACACCCTGGTCGCGCGGGAACTCGTACCGTTCAAGGCGGCCATCGAGGCCGGCACCAAGGCCGTCATGAGCGCGCACATCCTGGTGCCCGCCCTCGACCCGACCCGCCCGGCCACGCTCAGCCCGCAGATCCTGACCGGTCTGCTGCGCAAGGAGCTCGGCTACGAGGGCCTCATCGTCACCGACGGCATGGAGATGAACGCCATCGCCGGGACGTACGGCATCGAGCGCGGCTCGGTCCTGGCCATCGCGGCCGGCGCCGACGCGATCTGCGTCGGCGGCGGACTCGCCGACGAGGCGACCGTGCTGCGGCTGCGCGACGCGCTGGTCGCGGCCGTACGCGAGGGCTCGCTCCCGGAGGAGCGGCTCGCCGAGGCGGCCGCGCGGGTGCGGGCGCTGGCCGAGTGGACCCGCCGGACCCGGACGGACGCGCGGCCGGAGGGGAGCCGCGCGTCCGGCATCGGCCTGGAGGCGGCCCGCCGCGCGGTGGTGGTACGGGGCAGCGCCCCGGCGGTGGCCGACCCGTACGTCGCCACGCTCGCACCCGTCGCGAACATCGCGGTGGGGGACGAGACCCCGTGGGGCGTGGCCGCCGAACTGGCGGCCCTGGTTCCCGGCACCGTGGCGGGCGTCTACGCGGAGGGCGCCTCGGCGGCGGAGATCCTGGCCGCGGCGGGGGACCGGACCGTGGTCGCGGTGGTGCGCGACGCGCACCGGCACCCGTGGATGACACAGGCCCTGGACGAGCTGGTCGCCGCGCGCCCGGACACGGTGGTCGTGGAGATGGGCCTGCCCCGGGCGGAGCCCCGCGGAGCGCTCCACGTCGCGACGCACGGCGCGTCCCGCGTCTGCGGTCTCGCGGCGGCGGAGGTCATCGCGGGCCGCTAGTGCCGCGCGGCGGCCGCCCGCGTACGGCGAAGGGCCGGGCTCCTCGGGGGGAGCCCGGCCCTTCGCGTCGTAGCGCTTACAGACCCTGCCAGGCCGGCTTGTTGGCCAGGGTGTGGCGGAAGTAGTCCGCCAGCTTGAGCTTCGACGCGGCGGCCTCGTCCACCACGACCGTGGCGTGCCGGTGCAGCTGGAGCGCGGAGGCCGGGACGAGGGCCGACAGCGGGCCCTCGACGGTCTGCGCGACGGCCTCGGCCTTGCCCTCGCCCGTGGCCAGCAGGACCAGGTGGCGGGCGTCGAGGATGGTGCCGATGCCCTGGGTGATGACGTGGTGCGGCACCTGGTCTATGTCGTTGTCGAAGAAGCGCGCGTTGTCCACGCGGGTCTGCTCCGTCAGCGTCTTGATGCGGGTGCGGGAGGCGAGCGAGGAGCACGGCTCGTTGAAGCCGATGTGCCCGTCGGTGCCGATGCCCAGCAGCTGGAGGTCGACGCCTCCGGCCTCGGCGAGGGCGCGGTCGTACGCGTCGCACGCGCCGACGATGTCCTCGGCGGAGCCGTCGGGGCCCATGAAGGAGGCCTCGGACAGGCCCAGCGGCTCGACGACCTCGCGCAGCACGACGGCGCGGTACGACTCCGGGTGTCCGGCCGGCAGGCCGACGTACTCGTCGAGCTGGCAGATCCGGGCCTTGGAGGCGTCGACCTGACCGGCCTTGACCTTGGCGGCGAGGGCCTCGTAGATGGGCAGCGGGGTCGAGCCGGTCGCCACGCCGAGCAGGGCGTCGGGCTTGCGGCGGACCAAGGCGGCCATGGCCTCCGCGATGAGCTCGCCGCCTGCCTTGGCGTCCGGGACGATGACAACTTCCACGCGGGGCCTGCCGATCTGGAGAGGTTATGTGGTATAGACCAATCTAGCAGAGGCGGGGCACCCGTGCCGGGACTTCGCCAACTCCATCGTGATCCTCGCCGCGCGGCCCTGCTACAGCAGCGCGAGCTGGAGCCCGCCCGTCGCGTCCAGGTGCTGGCCCGTGACCCAGCGGGAGTCCGGCGAGGCCAGGAAGGCCACCACGTCGGCGACCTCCTCGGTGGTGCCCACCCGGTGGAAGACGGACCGGCCGGCGACGTGGGCCCGAGCGGCCGGGTCCGCGAGCAGGGCCGCGTTCAGATCGGTCTCGGTGATGCCGGGGCCCACCGAGTTCACCGTGATCCCGCGCGGCGCGAGCTCCGCGGCCAGCGACCGGGTCAGGGCGTTGACCGCGCCCTTCGCCATGACCGTCGCGAGGATCGCCGGCAGGGCGATGTCCGGGGTGCCGGTCACGTTCACGATCCGGCCCCCGTCGCGCAGCCGCCCCAGCCCGTGCTTGATCACGAAGAACGGCGCCCTGGCGTTGAGTGCGTGGGTCCGGTCGTACGCCTCCTCGTCCGTCCCCTCGATCCCCGCGAAGACCGCGCCGCCGGCGTTGTTCACCAGGACGTCGACCTCCTCGGTGGCCAGCGGATGGGCCGCGTACGCCGCCCACAGGGCCTCCGCGTCCCCGGCCACCCCGAGCTCCGCCCCGATCGCGAAGGCCCGGCCCCCGGCCGCCTCGACCGCCGCCACGACGTCCTTGGCGGCCGCCTCGTTGGACCCGTAGTGCACGGCGACCAGCGCCCCGTCCCGCGCCAGCCGCAGCGAGATCGCCCGGCCGATGCCCCGGCTGCCGCCCGTGACCAGTGCCGTCTTCCCCTTGAGCACGCCCATGACGCGCCCCCCTTCAGCATTCGATAGTGGTCGCTACAGAAAGGACCGTATCAGATTCCGTAATGCGCGCTATAGAATGTGCGAATGGTGACCGGACAGCGCGGCAGGCCCCGCTCCTTCGACCGCGAAGCGGCCCTCGACAAGGCGATGTTCGCCTTCTGGGAGCGTGGCTACGAGGCGACGTCGATCTCCGACCTGACCGCCTCGCTCGGCATCAGCGCCCCCAGCCTGTACGCGGCCTTCGGGGACAAGCGCAAGCTCTTCGGCGAGGTGGTGGTGGTCTACGGCGGCCGGTACGGGGACTTCGCGGCCGTGGCGCTCGCCGAGGAGCCCACGGCCCGTGCGGCCGTGGAGCGGATCCTGCGCGAGGCGGCCGAGGTGTACACCGACCCGGCTCACCCGCCGGGCTGCATGGTGCTCTGCGCGGCCGTCAACACCACCTCGGAAGAGGTCGCCGAGGCCCTGCGCGAGCGGCGCGAGGCCAACCTGGTGATGTTCGAGAGCCGGATCCGCGCCGACGTGGCGGCCGGCGCGCTGCCCGCGGACACGGACGCGCGGGCGCTGGCCCGCTATTCGGGGGCCGTGCTTCAGGGGATGTCCCAGCAGTCGCGCGACGGCGCGGGCCGGGAGGAGCTGGAGGCGGTGGCCGCACTCGCGATGCTGGCCTGGCCGGCGTAGCCGGATTCCGCGGTGCCGGATTCCGCGGTGCCGGATTCCGCGGTGCCGCATTCCACGGTGCCGCATTCCTCTGGGCCACGGTGCCTGACGGGACCCTCAGCCCGCCCGGCACCGTAGCCCGGAGTACTTACGGCCGGCGGGTGTGCGGTTCCCAGCGGCCGGTGAGAGGAGCCTGCGCGGTCAGGGCAGAGCGCGCCGCTTACCTCGATCCGTCCTCCTGTGCGGGGAGGGCGGAAGCTTGAATCAATTGTGGACTAGACCAATCTGTTCTGTCCATCCAATGACAGGGCCATCGGACCCGTCACTTCCTCCAACAGTACGCGGAGTACGGGGCTCCTGGATACTCCTGAGTAGTCGAGGTGCGGAAAGTCATCCGTCGTACCCGGGGTACGCTCGCAACGTGCCCTCCATGAACGACCTCGTACGCCAGCACACCGCTCTCAGTGAAACCGACCTGGAGTGGCTCCACCTGCTGGTCTCGGAGTGGCAGCTGCTCTCCGACCTCTCCTTCGCCGACCTCGTGCTGTGGGTCCCCACCCTCGACGGCAGCCGGTACGTATCGGTCGCGCAGATGCGCCCGAACACCGGCCCCACCTCGTACCAGGACGACATGGTCGGCCACCTGGTTCCGCGCGGCCGCCGCCCGCTGCTCGACGCCGCGCTCGACGAGGGCCGCATCGTGCGCGAGGGGGACCCGGAGTGGCGCGAGGAGGTGCCGGTCCGCGTCGAGTCGATCCCCGTCCGCCGCGAGGGCCGGGTGCTGGGCGTCATCGCACGCAACACCAACCTGCTCACTGTGCGTACACCGAGCCGGCTGGAGCTGACCTACCTCCAGTCCGCCTCCGACCTGGCGCAGATGATCGCGGCGGGCTCCTTCCCGTTCCCCGGGCAGCAGGTCGACATGGACGCCTCCCCGCGCGTCGGGGACGGACTGATACGGCTCGACGCGGACGGCGTGGTGACGTACGCGTCCCCGAACGCGCTCTCCGCGTACCACCGGCTCGGCCTCGCCTCCGACCTGGTCGGCCAGCACCTGGGCGACACCACGGCCGAACTCGCACCCTCCCGGGGGCCGGTGGACGAGGCGCTCGTGAAACTCGCCAGCGGCTGGGCCCCGCGCGAGACCGAGGTCGAGGGCAACGGCGGGGTCATCCAGCTGCGCGCCATCCCGCTCAAGCCCAAGGGCGTCCGGATCGGCTCCCTCGTCCTGTGCCGGGACGTCACGGAACTGCGCCGTCGCGAACGTGAATTGATCACCAAGGACGCGACCATCCGGGAGATCCACCACCGGGTGAAGAACAATCTGCAGACCGTGGCCGCGCTGCTGCGGCTCCAGGCCCGCCGGATGGATTCGGAGAACGGCCGCGAGGCCCTCAATGAGGCGGTCCGCCGCGTCGGGTCGATCGCGATCGTGCATGAGACGCTGTCTCAGAACCTGGACGAGCGGGTCGAGTTCGACGAGATCGCCGACCGCGTGATCGCGATGGTCGCGGAGATCTCCCCGGGCAACGTGGCCTGCCGGCGCACCGGCCGCTTCGGGATCCTGGACGCCGAGGTCGCCACGCCGCTGTCGATGGTGCTGACCGAGATCCTGCAGAACGCACTGGAGCACGCCTTCGTCCAGGGCGAGGGCGGCACCGTGGAGGTGTGCGCGGCCCGTTCCGGCATCGGCCGCGACGACGCCCGGCTGCTGATCACGGTGCTCGACGACGGCTGCGGTCTGCCGGAGGGCTTCGACGCCCAGCGGGCCGGGAACCTCGGGCTGCAGATCGTACGGACCCTCGTCGAGGGCGAGCTCGGCGGCACCTTCGACATGGTCCCGGCCGTGCCGCGCGGCACCAAGGTCGTCCTCGACATACCGGCCAGCCCCCAGAAGTGAGCAGGCATCCCGTCACCCAGCGTGACGGAGTGTGGCCCGGACAGCACTGAGCCCCGGACCGAATGGTGATCGGTCCGGGGCTCAAGAGCACGTTGCTGAGCGCTGATATGGGGTACTACGCGCTGCGGCTCGAGGCTCGAAAGTCGATATCAGGCGCTGGCGTTGCGCGCCCGGTTGCGAGCGGCGCGGCGCTTCATCGCGCGGCGCTCGTCCTCGCTGAGACCGCCCCAGACGCCGGAGTCCTGACCGGACTCGAGCGCCCACTGCAGGCACTGCTCCATGACGGGGCAGCGGCGGCAGACGGCCTTGGCTTCCTCGATCTGCAGCAGCGCAGGACCGGTGTTGCCGATGGGGAAGAAGAGTTCCGGGTCTTCCTCGCGGCAAACGGCGTTGTGACGCCAGTCCATGGCTGCTCCATCTCCTTGTATTGCGGGCAGGTTGCTTGTGAATGTGAACGCTTTCACGAATCCCTTCGCGAGGGAAGGGTGACCGCCCAGTTTCCCGGGTGAGTCGGAGATTCGTGGAGGGGTTCTGGCGGTCTGTGTGGGTGCCGGGTTCTGCGGGCTGTCCCGATCGCCATGTAGAGATTCGCAAACCTCGGACGGGGATACAACCCCTTCCGGAAAGTTTTTTTTGATTCGTCGGTGTCTACTAGGTCACAGCCCTACATCGTGAGGGTGGACCGGCGTGTAAACGTTCGAGTGAAAGGACTTTGGGCCCTTCCACTCACACAATCACACGCAGTGCACGGCGTACGCCTGTGAACCGAACGCTGGTACGCAGGCCGAGGTGGTCGCCGTCCATCTGGAAGGGAAGCGGGACCTTCGAATGCAAGGTGAAGTCGGTCAGATCGTGCAGAGACACCGCGTGCTTGCCGTGCGGACCGCGCTCAGGAGTCGAGGTCAGCAGCTGTGTCGCGTACCGGGCGACCGCCGGAGTTGACAAACGATTGAGTGCCAATACGTCAAGCGCTGTATCGAACGACGCCTCCGGGGAGGCGTAAAGCGGGCGATTGCCCAGATACGTCCAGGGCGAGGTGTTGCAGACTATCGACAGCACCAGGTCCGTCACCGGATCCGCGCCGGGCCGCTCCAGCGTGACTGTGCCGTGCCTGCGGTTGGGCTCCTCCAGGAACTGGCGCAGCAGCTGTCGTACGTACAGGGCGTGCGTCGAACGCTTGCCGCGCTCCCGCTGCTGCTCGACCCGGCCCACCACGCCCGCGTCGAAGCCGAAGCCCGCACAGAAGGTGAACCAGCGGGCCGGGACCGATTCGTCCTCCGTGCCCGGGCTGCCGGCTGCGAGACCCAGGCCCACCGTCCGCTCGCGCTGCTCGCGCAGCGCGTCCAGCAGGGCGCCGGTCGCCTCGACCGCGTCGTTGGGCAGGCCGAGCGCGCGGGCGAAGACGTTGGTGGAGCCGCCGGGGACCACCGCCAGGCCCGGCAGCCGCTCCGGATCGGGTCCGTTGTGCAGCAGCCCGTTGACCACTTCGTTGACGGTGCCGTCGCCGCCGAGCGCCACCACGAGGTCGACGCCGGTCTCGGCCGCCCTGCGCGCCAGGTCCCTGGCGTGCCCGCGGTACTCGGTCGTCACCGCCTCCAGCTTCATCTCGCTGGCCAAGGCGTGGGTGAGGACGTCGCGCGTACGCGCACTGGTGGTCGTCGCTGCTGGGTTGGCCACGAGAAGTGCACGCATGAACGCCAGCCTACCCACCCCTTCATACGGCGCCCATACTGCCCGTCCCCTCCGGGGGTGCGCGGGCGCGGCTACCCTGCTGGGGTGAGTACGAAGCCCACCCCCAGCCCCGCCGCCGCCGATGCCCGGCCGACCGCCCCGCTGCCGCGCCGGCTGACCGCGGCCGCCGCGCTCACCGCGCTGGAGGGGCTGGCGCTGGCCGGCCTCGGCGTCTACATGCTGTTCGTGGGCATCGCCGGCGACCCCGACTCCCCGCAGCAGGCCGAGACGGGAGGGGTCACCCTGCTCGTCCTCGCCGCGCTGCCGCTGATCGCGGCGCGCGGGCTGCGGCTGGGCCGCCGCTGGAGCCGCGGCCCGGCGCTGATCACGCAGCTGATGTCGCTGCCGGTGGCGTGGACGCTGTGGACCGGGGGCGGCGCCGTGATGGTCGCCGCCGCCGTGGCCCTGGCGGTGGCCGCGGTGGCCGTCGTGGGACTGCTGGTGAATCCGACGGCGACCGAGGCGCTCGGGATCGGGCCCGCGGAGCAGGCCCGCTGACCCGTACGACGCGTCACTCCTCGACGAGGAGCTTCTCGCGGAGCTGGGCGAGGGTGCGGGCCAGCAGCCGGGAGACGTGCATCTGGGAGATGCCGACCTCCTGGGCGATCTGCGACTGCGTCATGTTGCCGAAGAAGCGAAGGAGCAGGATCCGCTTCTCCCGCGGGGGCAGGCCCTCCAGCAGCGGCTTGAGGGACTCGCGGTACTCGACGCCCTCCAGGGCCTCGTCCTCCGCGCCCAGGGTGTCCGCGACCGCCGGCGACTCGTCGTCGGTGTCCGGGACGTCCAGCGAGAGTGTGCTGTAGGCATTGGCCGATTCCAGCCCCTCCAGCACCTCCTCCTCGGAGATCCCCAGCCGCTCGGCCAGCTCGTGCACCGTGGGGGAGCGGCCGTGCTGCTGGGACAGCTCGGCCGTCGCCGTGGTCAGGGAGAGCCTCAGCTCCTGAAGGCGCCGCGGGACCCGTACCGCCCAGCCCTTGTCGCGGAAGTGGCGCTTGATCTCGCCGACCACCGTGGGCGTGGCATAGGTGGAGAACTCGACCCCGCGGTCCGGGTCGAAGCGGTCCACCGACTTGATCAGACCGATCGTGGCGACCTGGGTCAGGTCGTCCAGCGGCTCACCGCGGTTGCGGAACCGCCGTGCCAGATGTTCGACCAGCGGCAGGTGCATCCGTACGAGCCGGTTGCGCAGCTCGGCCTTCTCCACCGAACCGTCGGGCAGTGCCCGCAGCTCGATGAAAAGGGCCCGCGCGCCGCTGCGGTCGCGCGGATCCGGCAGTGCCGGGGGCGCCTGGAAGGCGGGCGCAGCCGGTCCGGCCGGTGCCTCCGGGGCCGTGGCAGCGGCCAGCGGTGGCCGTGCCGGCTGTGGTGGCTGTGGTTCTTCGTGCTGGTTCTCGCTCACAGGGCCCGCCCGTCGCTCCGCCGAGTCCAAAAAGCCGTCTTCCGCATCCGCGTCAGCCGGGTGCGGTCGGGCGTGCTGCTGTTCCGGGATGCCGCCGTCGACCTCGTGCCGTACCCGGGGCCGATCCCCGCCCCGCACCGGGATCTCCCCGCCGCTCACGCCGGGCCTGGTCCCGCGCCGCGTTGTTTGTAGAGGCTGATGCTCACCGTCTTGTTCTCCTCGACCGTGGCCTCGACCTTGCCGGCCAGGGCCGACAGCACCGTCCAGGCGAACGTGTCGCGCTCCGGCGCACGCCCGTCCGTCGTGGGCGCCGAGACGGTCACCTCCAGCGAGTCGTCGACCAACCGGAAGACGCAGCTGAGGACGGAGCCGGGCACGGCCTGCTGGAGCAGGATCGCGCAGGCCTCGTCCACCGCGATGCGGAGGTCCTCGATCTCGTCGAGGGTGAAGTCCAAACGTGCCGCGAGGCCGGCCGTGGCCGTCCGCAGCACCGACAGGTAGGCACCCGCAGCGGGCAGCCGGACTTCCACGAAGTCCTGGGTCCCGGGCTCGCCTGCGATCTGGGACACCCTCACCTCCAAGGTGGTACGAGCTCTGTTCGCCGGTGACGCTATCGCGATCCGGGCGATCGTGTCGCGGCACCCCTCGTGGCACCCGCTCCTGAGCACCCCGGGCCGACCGTGGCTCTGCCCGGTGACTGATGGTAAGCCCACGGGTACGCACAGTGGCTAGGGGTCTGCGGGCCCAAATCAGGGGAACCGGCGGAGGGTTGACCTACCCCGCCTCAGACGATCGAACCGTCGACAAAACACCATCGCCAGGTCTCGCCCGGTTCGTAGCTCCGCATGACCGGATGGCCCGTCGACTGGTGGTGCGCCGTGGCGTGACGGTACGGGGAGGAATCGCAGCAGGCAACGTGGCCGCACCAGAGGCACATCCGCAACTGCACGGGATGGCTGCCGAGCTCCAGACATTCGGGGCAGGTCTGGGCAAGAGGGATGGGCTCGGGGCGCGGCAGTTCGGGAACGTGGGTGCACTCGCTCATGATGGCCAGCGTACTGAGGTGCGGGCGCGCGAAGCCGGATCGACCGAGCGAGGATGATCTTCGATGGAGGTATTGCCCCTGGTGGCACTGGTCGCGGGTTGCGCGGTCGTCGCGGGGCTGGCCCGCCGGACGCCGGTGCCCGCGCCGCTGCTCCTGGTCGCCGCCGGGCTCGGGGCCTCGTACGTCCCGGGCGTGCCCTCGTACGCCCTCGACCCGCACATCGTGCTGCCGCTGCTGCTCCCGCCGCTGCTGCACACGGCCGCGGTCGACAGCTCGTACCTGGACCTGCGGGCGAACGCGCGGCCCATCGCGCTGCTGTCGGTGGGCTACGTGCTGTTCGCGACGCTCGCCGTCGGGTACGTCGCCTACCTCGTGGTGCCGGGGCTGTCGCTGCCGGTGGCGCTGGTGCTGGGCGCGGTGATCGCGCCGCCGGACGCGGTGGCGGCGACGGCCATCGCCCGGCAGCTGGGGCTGCCGAACCGGATCACGACCATCCTGCAGGGTGAGTCCCTGGTCAACGACGCCACCGCGATCACCGCCTACAAGGTGGCGCTGGCCGCGGCGGTCGGCGTGAGCTCCGGCTGGGCGGGCGGGATCGCGGAGTTCCTGCTGGCGTCGGTGGGCGGCGTCGGCGTGGGCCTGCTGCTGATGGTGCCGATCCACCACCTGCGCAAGCGCTTGCGGGAGCCGCTGCTGCAGAACACCCTGTCGCTGCTGATCCCGTTCGTGGCGTACGCGGCCGCCGAGCGGGTGCACGCCTCGGGCGTGCTGGCGGTGGTGGTGGTCGCGCTGTACCTCGGGCACCGCAACTGGCAGGTCGACTTCGCGACCCGGCTCCAGGAGGAGGCGGTGTGGAAGATGGTCGCCTTCCTGCTGGAATCGGTGGTCTTCGCGCTGATCGGGCTCCAGCTGCCGGTGGTGCTCAAGGGGCTGGGGGAGTACGAGGGGCTGCACGCGGCCTGGTACGCGCTGGTGGTGTTCCTGATGGTGGTGGCGGCCCGGTTCGTGTGGGTGTTCCCCGCGACCTTCCTGCCGAGGGTGCTGTCGGAGCGGATCAGGGCGCGCGAGCCGGAGACGAACTGGAAGGCGCCGGTGATCGTGGGCTGGGCCGGGATGCGCGGCGTGGTGTCGCTGGCGATCGCCTTCTCGGTGCCGATGAGCGTGCCGCACCGGAACCTGATCCTGTTCCTGACCTTCACGACCGTGATCGGCACGCTGGTGGTGCAGGGGCTGACCCTGCCGTCGCTGATCCGCCTGCTGCGGCTGCCGCCGCGGGACCTGCACGCCGAGACCCTGGCCGAGGCGCAGGCCCAGAGCGAGGCCTCGCGGGCCGCGGAGGAGCGGCTGGACGAGTTGCTCACGGCTCCGGCGAACAGCCTGCCCGGCCCGCTGGCGGACCGGCTGAGGACGGTGCTGGAGCGGCGGCGCAACGCGGTGTGGGAGCGGCTGGGCGAGGTCAACGCCGAGACGGGGGAGTCGGCGGACGACGTCTACCGGCGGCTGTCGCGGGAGATGATCGAGGCGGAGCGCGAGGTGTTCGTCTCCCTGCGCGACCGGCGCCGGATCGACGACGAGATGATGCGCGCCCTGCTGCGGCGCCTGGACCTGGAGGAGGCGGCGGCCTACCGCGAGGAGTCCGCCTAACGCCTGACGCCTGCGGCGCTGCTCCCGGATCCGGCCGGGGGAGTTCGGGGCGCGGGGGTCCGGCGGCACCGCGGCGGCCCCGCACCGGCGGTTCGGCCGCGCCGGGGCCCTCCGGCCGCTGCGGGGGCGCGGGGGCGGCGGGGTGCGGGGCCGCCGGCCGGGCCCGTTACGGCCGGCCCGTGACGACCGCCGTGACGGTGGTGCCGCGGGCGAACGCGCCGGACTCCGTGAGCGCGGCCAGGGCCCACAGGAGCTTCGCCACGTAGATCCGCTCGACCGGCAGGCCGTGGCGGGCCTCGAAGTCGGCGGCGAAGTCGTCCAGCTCGGCCGGGACGCGCGCGTAGCCGCCGTGGGCGAAGCCCTCGGCCAGGGTCCAGTCGCCCGCCGGGCCGCCGAAGGCCGCCGCCTGGAGGGAACGTATCTCCGCCCCCAGGAAGCCGCCCGCGAGCACCGGGACGCCCAGCGCCCGCTGGCCGGGGGCGAGCCCGGCCGCCAGGCCCGCCAGCGTGCCGCCCGTTCCGCAGGCGACGGCCACCACGTCGCCCATGCCCCGCAGCTCGCGCCCCAGTTCCCGGCAGCCGTGGAGCGCGAGGGCGTTGCTGCCGCCCTCGGGGATCACGTACGCGTCGGCCGCCCCGGCCTCGGCCAGCAGCCGGGCCAGGACCTCCGGATCGGCCTTGCGGCGGTAGTCCTGCCGGGAGGTGAAGTGCAGCCGCATGCCGTCCGCCGCGCACCGGGCGAGGGAGTCGTTCAGCGGGCGCCCCGCCAGTTCCTCGCCCCGTACCACCCCGACCGTCGACAGGCCCAGCAGCCGGCCCGCCGCGGCCGTGGCGCGCAGGTGGTTCGAGTACGCCCCGCCGAAGGTCACCAGCCCCGGGCGGCCGGCGGCGACGGCGGCCCGCAGGTTCGGCGCGAGCTTGCGCCACTTGTTGCCCGGCAGCTCCGGATGCACGAGGTCGTCCCGCTTGAGCAGCAGCCGTACGCCGTGTGCGGCGAAGCGGGCGTCCGCCACCTCGATCAGCGGGGACGCCGGGCGGGGGAGCAGCACGTCGTTCATCCGGCCATTGTCCGCCGCGGGGCTACTTCAGGCGGTCGTGGACCCGGTCGCGGAAGGAGTCCATCGTGAAGCCCTTGGGGTCGATCTTGCCCGGCTTCCACTCCAGGTGGCCGATCACCGAGCGCGAGGTCCAGCCGTGGACCCGGCACACCGCGGCCGCCGCCCGGACCATCGCGTCGAGCTGGACCGCAGGCCACGGGTCCTCGCCGTCGCCGAGGTTCTCGCACTCGAAGCCGTAGAAGTGGCGGTTGCCGTCGGTGTTCGCGCGCAGGTCCGGCGGCAGCCGCTTCTCCGCGACCACCGCCGCGAGGACGCCGGAGTCGCCGGACCCCGCGTGGTTGGCGCGGCCGTAGCCGACCAGGTGGACGCGGCCGTCCTTGGTGATCACGCCGTGGCAGAGCGGGCCGGGGAGGTCCTCGTCGCCCTCGCGGCAGAGCCCGACGGTGAACGCGGTGCCGTTGCTGACGGTGTGGTGGATCATCACACCGTTGACCGGGCCCCAGGGGCCCTTGTGGTTGCGGTTGTGGGTGCGCCAGGCGCCCACCTCGACGACGGTCAGGCCCTCGTCCCGCAGTGCGTCGATGAACCGGTCCGCGGACATGGGTGCGGCCATGGCCGCCTCCTTCGTTGCGGTGCGCGACGGACACCCTTTGTGCTCGTCTCGTCACGCACCGGTTTAGTGGAGGCGACCCTTCCGAGGCTAGGGCGTTCGTACGGCGAGCGAGCCGATCCGGACAGGCGCCGTTACGCCGAGGCCAGCCACAGGTCGGGGCCGAACACCTCGTAGGCGATGTCCGAGGCCGGCACGCCCTTGGCGATCAGCTGCTCGCGCACGGACCGCATGAAGGGGAGCGGCCCGCACAGGTAGGCCTTGGTGCCCGGGGCGACGGTGACGCCGGCCAGGTCGATCCGGCCCTCGCCGTCCCCGGGGCCGGCCGACCGCTCGTACCAGAACCGCGCCGAGGCGTCGGCGAGCTTGGAGGCCAGCGCCCGGTGGTCGTTGCCCAGGGCGTGGTCGGCGGGGGACCGGTCGGCGTGCAGGACGGTCACCGGCGCCGTGTGCCCGGTGTCGGCCAGGTGCTCCAGCATCGAGAGCATCGGGGTGCATCCGATGCCGGCCGAGGCGAGCAGCACCGGGGTGCCGGAGTCCTGGAGCACGAGGTCGCCGTACGGGGCCGAGACCCGCAGGGTGTCGCCGGTGCGGATCTCGGCGTGCAGGTGGTTGGAGACCTCGCCGTCGGGGCCCGCGGCGGCCGGGCCGTGGACCCGCTTGACGGTGATCGCGCGGACCGGCGAGCCGGGCGCCGAGGAGAGGCTGTACTGGCGGATCTGGCGGGCGCCGTCCGGGAGTTCGACCTGTACGGAGACGTACTGGCCCGGCTTGAAGCCGGGCGCGGGCTCGCCGTCGGTCGGGACGAGGTGGAAGGTGGTGCAGTCCGCGGTCTCCTCGACGCGGGCGGCGACCGTCCACGTCCGCCAGACGTCGCCGGCGAGCACCTGCTGCTCGGCGTACAGGCGCTCCTCGATGGTGGCGAGGGCGTTCGCCATCAGCCAGTAGACCTCGTCCCAGGCCGCGGCGACCTCGGGGGTGACGGCCTCGCCGAGGATCTCGGCGATCGCCTCGAAGAGGTGCTTGTGGACGACCGGGTACTGCGCGCGGGTGACGCCGAGGGAGGCGTGCTTGTGGGCGATGCGGTTCAGCATCACGTCGGGGCGGGTGTCCGGGTGGGCCACGAGGTGGGTCGCGAAGGCGGCTATGGAGCCGGCGAGGGCCTGCTTCTGGAGGCCGGCGTTCTGGTTGCCGCGGTTGAAGAGGTCGCGGATCAGCTCGGGGTGGGCCGTGAACAGCTTCGTGTAGAAGAGCTCCGTGATGTCGCCGATCGCCGCGCCGACGGCGGGCAGGGTTGCGCGTACGGTCTCGGTCGACTTCTCGGAAAGCATCGGGTCTCCTCGCGTAATTGGCATCTGAGATGCATGTTTTGGTGGTGAAAAAACGGCCTCGCAGGGCTCCGCCGCGGTGCGGACTCCTGTTCGAACGGCCGGTCGGGTTCAGCCTAGGCAGGGCGACGGCCGGTGCGTATCGGCCATCCGACCCCCCGGTTCAGGGTCTTTCGGCCCCGGTCCGCGCGTCCGCCCCGCCGCCCGAAATGCCCAGCAGGAGCGGGCCGGTCGGCGCTGCGACCAGGTCGTTCACCGTCAGCGGGTCCAGCGTGGCGAAGAAGGCCTCCTGGGCCCGGCGCAGCGCGCCGCGCAGGACGCAGGCGCCGCGCAGCGGGCACGGGGTGGTGCCGTCGCAGTCCACGACGTCGCCCGCCCCCTCCAGGTCCCGCACCACCCCGCCCACCGAGGCGGCGCGCCCGGCGGAGGTCAGGGCGAGGCCGCCGCCGCGCCCGCGGCGCGCCTCGACCAGGCCGAGGTGCTGCAGCCTGGCGACCACTTTGGCCGTGTGGGTGTACGGGACCTGCATGGTCGCCGCCACCTCGCGCGTGGTGGGGAGGTCCGTCTCCGCGACGGCCAGGCGCATCAGGACGCGCAGTGCCAGGTCGGTGAATCGGGTCAGGCGCATGGGTCCACCGTAGAAAACTGGCATCCGCGATGCAAATTTAAGCGCCCCGGCTACCCCGAGGTGGCCGGAACTCGTGGGAACCGAGTGGCCGCCGGGACGGGGGGCGAGCTTCAAAGAGTGCCCACGCACGGTCGAAGTAGTCCCACCCTTTTGTGTAATGGTCCCACCACGTTGCGTACTGGAAGGCTTCCGTCCCGCAGACCCATGGAGTGATCGAGAGGGAAATACATGTCGGTCCAGGCAGGTTCCGAATCCGAGACCCAGGCACCGCAGCGCAGTCTCGGGACTTCGGCCGCGCGGAACTTGGCAACCACGACCAAGTCCGCGCCGCAGATGCAGGAGATCACCTCGCGGTGGCTCCTCAAGATGCTCCCGTGGGTCTCGGTCCAGGGCGGCACGTACCGCGTCAACCGCCGGCTGAGCTACTCGGTGGGCAACGGCATCGTCGAGTTCATCAAGACCGGCACCCAGATCCAGGTCATCCCCGCCGAACTCGGCGAGCTCCCGCTCCTGCGCGACTACGAGGACGAGGACGCCCTCGTCGAACTCGCCCAGCGCTGCCGTCAGGTCGACTTCGAGGCCGGCCAGGAGCTCACCTCCTTCGGCAGCGCCGCCGACCGGGTGTTCCTGCTCGCCCACGGCCGCATCGACCACATCGGCCCCGGCCCCTACGGGGACGACGCCGTCCTCCAGACCGTCGCCGACGGCGCGTACTTCGGCGAGGACTCCCTCGTGGACGAGGAGGCGATCTGGGAGTACACCGCCCGCGCCGCCACCTCCGGCACCGCCCTCGTGCTCTCCCGGCAGGACTTCCAGCTCCTCGCCGACCGGGTCGAGTCGCTGCGGGCCCACCTGGACCAGGTCCGCGCCATGCCCGCCCAGCGCACCAACAACTACGGCGAGGCCGCGATCGACCTCTCCGCCGGCCACGTGGGCGAGGCCGTCCTGCCCGGCGCCTTCGTGGACTACGAGGCCCGGCCGCGCGAGTACGAACTCTCCATTGCGCAAACGGTCCTGCGGGTGCACACGCGCGTCGCGGACCTGTACAACCAGCCGATGAACCAGACCGAGCAGCAGTTGCGGCTCACGGTCGAGGCGCTGCGCGAGCGCCAGGAGCACGAGATGCTCAACAACCACGACTTCGGCCTGCTCCACAACGCCGACTACGACCAGCGCATCCAGCCCCACGACGGCGCGCCCAGCCCCGACGACATGGACCAGCTGCTCAGCATGCGGCGCGGCTCCAACCTCTTCCTGGCCCACCCCAAGGCCATCGCGGCCTTCGGCCGCGAGTGCAACAAGCGCGGCCTCTACCCGGAGACCGTCGACATCGCCGGCACCCGGGTCCCGGCCTGGCGCGGCGTGCCGATCTTCCCGAGCAACAAGATCCCGATCAGCGACGCCCGCACCACCTCGATCCTGTGCATGCGCACCGGCGAGGACGACCAGGGCGTGATCGGCCTGCACCAGCCGGGCATCCCCGACGAGATCGAGCCGAGCCTGTCGGTCCGCTTCATGGGCATCAGCGAGCAGGCGATCATCTCGTACCTGGTCACCGCCTACTTCTCGGCCGCCGTGCTGGTGCCGGACGCGCTGGGCGTACTGGAGAACGTCGAGATCGGCCGGTGGCGCTGAGCCGGCCGGCCGCGGAGCCCCGGGGACGCGCACGCGCCATGACGACGACAGAGACGACCGCGGGGACGACCGCAGGGACGACCGCGGAGACGGCCGCCACCGGCGAGGGCCAGGAAGCGGCCGCCCTGCTGGAGAGAACCAGAGAAACGGTCAACCCGGAACTGCGCCGTGCCGTCGAGGGCCTGCCCGGCTCGATGCGGCGCGTGGCGATGTACCACTTCGGCTGGGAGCACGCGGACGGCACGCCGGCCGCGGGCCACGCGGGCAAGGCCATCCGGCCCGCCCTGGTGCTCGCCTCGGCCCAGGCCCTCCAGGGGCCCGGGCGAGGGGGCGAGGACCCCGTACGGGCGGCCGTGGCCGTGGAGCTGGCGCACAACTTCACGCTGCTGCACGACGACGTCATCGACCGGGACGTCCGGCGGCGCGGGCGGGAGACCGCCTGGACCGTCTTCGGGATACCGGACGCGATCATCACCGGCGACGCCATGATGTCGCTCGCGCTGAACCTGCTCGCCGAGGACCCGCACCCGGCCTCGGCGGAGGCCTCGGCCCGGCTCACGGCCTGCGTCATCGAGCTGTGCGGGGGTCAGCAGGCGGACTGCGCCTTCGAGCAGCGCGAGGACGTCTCCCTCGACGAGTGCCTGACCATGGCCACGGCCAAGACCGGAGCCCTGCTCGGCTGCGCGTGCGCGCTCGGCGCGCTGTACGCCGGGGCCGGGGCGGACGAGGTCGACGCCATGGACGCCTTCGGGCGGGAGGCCGGGCTGGCCTTCCAGCTCATCGACGACCTGATCGGCATCTGGGGGGACCCGGGGCACACCGGCAAGCCCGCCGGCGCGGATCTGCTCGTCCGCAAGAAGTCCCTCCCGGTCGTGGCCGCCCTCACCTCGGGCACCGCGGCCGGGGAGGAGCTGGCCGCCCTGTACGCGGGCCCCATGACCGGGGACGACGTGCGCCGGGCCGCCGAGGCGGTGGACCGGGCCGGCGGCCGCGACTGGGCGCAGGCCCACGCCGCGGACCGGATGGGCCGGGCGGTGCAGCAGCTGTCGCGGGCCGTGCCGGACCTCGGGGCGGCGGGCGGGCTGCTGGCGCTGGCGGAGTTCGTCACGCGCCGTACGAAGTGAGGGCGTAGACACGCTCGGACGGACGGGGAGGCCTGTTCCTGCACCGCGGGGTGCCGGAACGGGTCTTTCTGCGTCCCGGGGTCAACTCTAGGATCACTCACGGTTGTTGACGTGTGAGTGAAGTGAAGGGTGTGACCCATGGCGCTGGAGATACGTCAGGCGGATCAGTCGGACCGGGACGCGGTGGCGGGGCTGCTCGACCGGGCCTTCCGCACCGACCCGGTGAGCAGCTGGGTCTTCCCGGACCCGGAGCACCGGGCGGCGGTGCACGGGAAGTTCCTCGGCGTCTTCGTGGACGTCGCGCTCGCCGAGGGCCGGATCGACTACGCCGCGGACGGCTCGGCGGCCGCGCTGTGGCTCCGTATCCCCGCGGGCGAGCCGGAGGGGGAGGACGAGGTCCCGGCCAGGATGCGCGCGGTGGCCGACCCCGGCAACGAGCGGTGCGAGCTGGTCGGCAGGCTGACCGGCGCAGTGCACCCGACGGCCGAGGAGCACGAGTACCTGCTGATGATCGCGGTCGCGCCGGGCCGGCAGGGCGAGGGGCTGGGCGGGGAGCTGATCCGTCCGGTGCTGGAGCGCTGCGACCGCGAGGGCGTGCCGGCGTACCTGGAGGCGAGCAGCGAGCGCAGCGGCCGGCTGTACGAGCGGCTGGGGTTCGAGCACACGGGCACGCCGGTGCGGCTGCCGGACGGGCCGCTGATGTGGCCGATGTGGAGGAAGCCGCGGGGCTGACCGGACGGGGTGCGTATTCCGTACCGGTAAACCCTTGCGGAACCACTTCACCTGAAGTACTTTGACTGGCGTGCTCCGGTGCGGGGCACTGTCTAACGGAAGAGACCGGCTTGCGCAAGCTCACGTACTTCGTCGCCACGACCATCGACGGCTTCATCGGGGCCCCGGACGGCGACGGCGACTTCTTCTACACGTTCCTGGACCCCGAGTTCATCGACCACCTCAAGGCCGAGTACCCGGAGACCATCGCCTCCCAGGGGCGCCAGCAGCTCGGGGTCGGGGACGCGCCGCCCAAGCGCTTCGACGCCGTCCTCATGGGACGCGCCACCTACGAGCCGGGCGTCAAGGCGGGCACCACCAGCCCCTACGGCCACATGCGCGAGCAGTACGTCGTCTCGCGCTCCCTCACCGTCACGCCCGACCCGGAGGTGGAGCTGATCAGCGGGGACCTCGTGGCCCGGGTCCGCGAGCTCAAGGCCCGGGACGGGCTCGGCATCTGGCTGTGCGGCGGGGCCGACCTCGCCGGCCAGCTGGTCGACGAGATCGACGAGTTCGTCGTCAAGACCTACCCGGTCTTCGCCGGCACCGGCATGCCGATGTCGCGGGCCGGCTTCGGGGTCCGCCGGCTGGAGCTGACCGGGACCAAGGTCCTCGGCGGCGGTCAGGTCATCACCTCGTACGACGTCCTGCGCTGACCCGCACACCCCGCCGGATGCTCGGAACCGGCCTACCGTGGAGGCATGACCGGTAAAGAGCAGCACGAGACGGAACACGCGACGGTCGCCCCGCGGGCCGGGCACGAGCAGCAGACGTGCCCGGCCTGCGGGCGTCCCGTCGACACGCTGGTCAGGCGCCGCAAGTCGTTGGGGATCTTCGTGCCGGAGTGGAGCCCGGGTCCCTGCCGGAACCCGGACTGCACGGCGTACGTACCTCCGGAGGGCTAGCCGCCCCGCCCTCCCGGAGGCCCATCCCTTCCGGAGCCCTAGCCCTTCGAGTCCAGGCCCGAGGCGACGAGGCCGTTCGCCCAGAGCTGGTTCACGCGCGAGCGCTCGGCCGAGTTCGGGGTGGCGTTCGTGCACGAGGTGCCAGGCCCGCCGCCCGACATGAGCTCGCTGCACGGCCCGGAGTAGTGGTCCGGAAGCCCCAGCACGTGGCCGGTCTCGTGCGAGGTCACCCGGGTCGAGTTGTACTGCTGGTTCTGGCGGTAGTCGAGGAAGATGTAGCCCCGGCCGTGACCGTCCGTGCTCGCGTACGAACCGCGCGGGTCGTTGCCCTCCCGGTACGAGAAGTTCCCGCCCGAGGACACCTCCTGCAGCTTGACGTTGCTGACCGAGCTGTTCCAGATCTGAGTGGAACGGGCTATCTGGGTACGGAAGCTCGGCGCGTTGCGGGTGTTGTACGTGACGGTCACGGCGAGGGCGCCCGGGTTCGCGGCGCGCTGCTCGGCGACCGAGCGCTGGACGGCCTCGAAGAAGGCCCGGTTGGCGGCCTGGTTCTCCTGCGAGCCCTCGTACGCGGCGTAGCTCGCGGCGTCGCCTACGGGGGCGGGCGCGGCCGCGGCGGGGACGGTGCCCGCGAGGGCGGCGGCGAGGCCGAGACCGACAGTGGTGGCCAATAAGGCCTTTCGGGAGTGGCGCATGTGGGGGAGCTCCTACTCGTCCGGTGCGGTGGGGGGTGGTCGTTCGGTACCGGAGTCTGCGGGACCACGAGCGTCCGGCGGATGATGTCAGCCCCCGATAGTGCCGGGTTATCGGGGAGTTTTCGGCAGGGCAACTGCCATGAGAATGGCGGGATTCGGGGGGATGCCAGTGGCTGGTGCGGTCCGCCGGGCCCGGCCTACCCTCGGGACATGGAGCTTGAGGTCAGGCACCTGCGCGCCCTGTGCGCCATCGCCGACGCCGGGAGTCTGCACAAGGCTGCCCGGCAGCTCGGCGTGAGCCAGCCCTCCCTGACCACGCAGCTGCGCCGCATCGAACGGGCCCTGGACGGCGAACTGTTCCTGCGCGAGCGCACCGGCTGCCGGCCCACCCCGTTCGGCCGCACCGTACTCGGCCGGGCCCGGCCGCTGCTGGCCGAGATGGCCGCCCTCGTCGCGGAGGCGCGGGCGCTGGCCCGCGGACCGCGGCTGCGGATCGGCTCGACGGCCAGCCGGGCCCTGCCGGGGTGGCTGCGGCGGCTGCACCGCAGGATGCCCGACACGGAGACCTCGCTGGTCGTGGACGTCTCCGCCAACGCCCTGCTGAGGATGGTGGCTTCGGGGCAGCTCGACGTCGCCTTCGTGCACGAGGTGGAGGGCAGCCCGCTGCGGGTCCCGGCCGGGCTGCAACTGCACGTACTCATGGAGCGCGAACCGCAGTTCGTGTCGATGTCCCGGGACCATCCGGCCGCGGCCCGGCCCGTGGTGGAGCTGCGGGACCTCGCCGCCGACCGCTGGGCCGTCGACCCGTCGGTGGACGGGGAGTGGGCCGGCCTGCGCCGGGTGTTCGCCGGAGCCGGGCTCGACCCGCCCGTACTGCACGCCGACTACCACACCGCGACCTCGCTGATCGTCTCCGGCGAGGCGGTCGCCCCCTGCCAGCCCACCTCCGGCCCGCGCGACGACATGGCGATCCGGCCGCTCTCGGGCGACCCGCTCGCGGTACGGCTGCTCCTGGCGACCCGGCCCGGCGCGCACGCGGAGGTGTACGAGGACCTCCGCGCGGCCTACCGCGAAGCCGCCCTCGGGACCCCGCCGTACCGGGCCTGGCTGCACCGGCACGCGCGGGAGCCCGCGGCGGCGCGCCTGGGGCTCGTCGTCGGTGGCGCCGGGGGCGAGGACGGGGGCCGGGAAGGCGTACCGGGCCCCGGAGCCCTGCCACCACACGCCGATGGCGAGGACGGCGGCGGCCTCCACGAGCACCGCCCGGTCGAGGCCGCCGCAGAAGGGCACGGCGAGCGGGGCGCCCTCGAAGGCGGGCCCCATCGCCATGGGGACGGTGCGGTCGAGCAGGACCCGCCCGGCGAGGTGGAGCGGCCGGACCGCGTCGGCCGCCGCACCGTCGGGCACGGCGACCAGTACGGCCTCGCCGTGCGCGGCGGCCCCGGCCTGCGTCCCGTGGTCGCAGGCCCCGATCCGCCGGGCGGTCCGGGCGGCCGCAGCGGTGCCCCGGCCGCCGACGTACACGCCGACGTACACCTCGTGTCCGGCGCGCGCCCAGGCGCCGCCGAGTGCGGCGGCCGTTGAGCCGGTGCCTCGGGGGTGTCGGTCCCGCCGAAGCTACGCGCGCCGATACGCACCGCAGGGTGTGCATCGGCCGGGCAGGGCAGCCGCAGTCGAGGAGCACCGACCTGGGAGGCGGCGACTTCGCGGCGGACTGCCGCGCGCGGCCCCCGGCCGGCACCGCCCTGCTCGCCCCGATCCGCGGGATGGGCGCCTGGGCCGCCCGCTGGGCGGACGAGGTCCTGGCCGGCGGGCAGGTCCGGTTGCGGTGGGCGCAGACTGTGTCTTCCGGTACCGGCACCGTGTTGAAGGCCGGCAGCCGGCATGCACACCGTGCTCGTGCGGCGCGGCCCGTGGGCCACGATCCAGTGGAACACCGACGAGGCCCGGACGCTTCCGACGTTCCGCGTCGACAGCCTCGCCGAGCTGCCAGGCCTGATCGCCGAGTTCAACAAGCAAGCGCGCTGACCACGGCGCCCCAGCCGTAGAGCCGGTCATCGAGGTCGCGGACGTACTGCTCGTGTTCCCACGGCCCGAGTGCGCGCCGCACCTCGCGGACCCGCTCCAGCCCGGTGGCATACCAGTGCGTTTCCAGCAGTTCCAGCGCGCGCAGGGCGTACTGGGATGCGCCCTCCGGGTGCCCGGCGGCGGCCTCCACCGCGCCGAGGTCGCCGAGGACGACCGTGCGCTGCTTGTCGGCGTCCCCCGGGAGTTCGTCCAGCACGTGGAGCAGTGTCTCGCGGGCTTGCGGCAGGTGCCCCGCGGTCAGTTGCACGTTCCCCTTGAACGCGGCCAGTCGGACCGGGCTGAACCAGTCCATCCACTCTGGGGCGGGCTGGCCTTCGGTGTCGTCGACGACGGTCTCACCGTGGGCAATCAGGTTGAGGGCGGACCGGGTCCGGGTGGAGCGTCCGCGCGGGAAGCGACCGCGCCGCGTCTGCCCTCACGGTGCGGGAGTGACCGTCATGGTGGACCCGGGAGCGCGTACACCTCGGAACGTCCAGTGCGGCGGCTGCTCCTCGCTTGAGGCCTGACGCGTGCCATCGAGCCCCGGTCGGGCCCCCTTCCGGGCGGGGCTGCGGGAGACGTCGGTGCACGGTGAGGCGATCCCGGTCTCCTCCTGGAAGGAGTGGGGGAGACTCGCTGCCGCATGAGCATTTCCCAAATGGCTCCCACTTGATCTTGAAGGGCCCGGCCGCAACTGCGACCGGGCCCTTCTTCTGCCCCGCTGACCAGCAGCGCAGGGGGTTCCTCGGGCGCCCGGATCAGGCGGCCTTGGTCTCCCAGAAGATGCGGTCGATCTCGGCGATGAGCTCCAGGGCCTTCGCGCCGGTCGCCGGGTCGTTGGACGCCTTGGCGGCCGAGAGGGCCTTCAGGGTGTCGTTGACCAGGGTGTGCAGCTGCGGGTACTTCTCGAAGTGCGGCGGCTTGAAGTAGTCGCTCCAGAGCACCGAGACGTGGTGCTTCGCGAGCTCGGCGCGCTGCTCCTTGATGGTGATGGCGCGCGCACGGAAGTCGGCGTCGTCGTTGGCCTGGTACTTCTCCTGCACGGCCTTGACGGACTCGGCCTCGATGCGGGCCTGGGCAGGGTCGTACACGCCGCACGGAAGATCGCAGTGGGCGGAGACCTTCGCCTTGGGGGCGAAGAGGCGGGAAAGCATGGAGTTTGTCCTCCTCGTGATCGTCTTCTCAAGGGGGAGATTACTCCGTGAGAAAGACGATTTCGCGGCCGCCCCATGGGCTTAGGGCAAAAGTCCAGGGTCGTGTCGGGAGCGGTGAGCGAATGTACGGGCGCGTGCGGCAGCATGCGGGGGAGAGGAGGAGGTCGGATGGTGGAGAACAGGCGCTCGCGGTCACGGTTCGAGGTGCTGGAGGTGACGGGCCCCTCCATGGTGCCCACGCTGCTCCACGGGGACCGGCTGCTGGTGCGCTACGGCGCCCCCGTGCGGCCGGGGGACGTGGTCGTGCTGCGCCATCCCTTCCAGCAGGACCTGCTCGTGGTCAAGCGGGCGGCGGAGCGCCGGCCGGGCGGCTGGTGGGTGCTGGGCGACAACCCGTACAACGAGACCGGCGACAGCACCGTCTACGGGGCGGTCCCCGCGGAACTGGTGCTGGCGACGGCGGTGCTGCGCTTCCGGCCGTGCGCGGCGGATCAGCGCTCGCTCAGGGCCCGGGTCTCCTGGGCGGCGTCGGCGCTGCGGCCGCTGTGGGCGGACGCCTCGGCCTCCAGCCGCTTGCGGGCGCGGTAGGCGGCGACGTTGGCGCGGGTGGCGCAGCGGTCGGAGCAGTAGCGCCGGGAGCGGTTGGTGGAGGTGTCGACGTAGGCGTTGCGGCAGGGCGGTGCCTGGCAGAGGCCGAGCCGGTCGGGGCCGTGCTCGGTGAGGTGGAAGGCCAGCCCCATGGAGGCGATGGCGGCGTAGCCGGCGGAGGCGTTGGAGGGGTGGTCGGCGAGGTGGATGTGCCAGTTGGGGCCGCCGCGCTCGCCGATGGTCTCGTGGCCGGAGACCTGGGGGCTGACCGGGAACTCCATGAGCAGGGAGTTCAGCAGGTCGACGGCGAGGACGTGGTCGCCGCCGTCGGCGGCCTCGAAGATGGAGCGCAGCCGGCCCCGGACGTTGCGGAAGCGGGTGACGTCCGTGTCGGTGACGCGGCGGGCCATCTGCACGCTGGCGCCGAACAGGGCGCGGACGGCGTCCACCGAGGTGAGCGAGTCCTTGTTGCGGGCCGGCTCCTCGGTGTTGACCAGGCGCACGGCGTAGTCCGAGTAATGGGCCAGTTCCACTTGTCGTCCTTACGGCTGCGGATGGGTGTCGCGGTAACGGCTGGGTCGTATTCGAGGGTATTACGCATGGAGGGGCGCCGCCGGTGCTGGATCCCGTGTGCGGTACGGGAAGTATTACGGACCGGCTCCCGCGAGGGTTCCCGGAATCCACCGGTACGGGAGCCGATCTCGTTCCCGCGCTGTTGACCGCGCCGGGCGCGCCGGGCGACCCGGTCGGCCCCCGGGCGGGCCGACCGAGCCCCGGGCACGCGTGAGGGGCGGTACGGGAGTCCCGTACCGCCCCTCAGCCGTGCATCGCGCCTACAGCACCTTGGACAGGAACGCCTTCGTGCGGTCGTGTTGCGGGTTGCCCAGCACGTCGCGGGGGTTGCCCGACTCGACGACGACGCCGCCGTCCATGAAGACGAGGTTGTCGCCGACCTCGCGGGCGAAGCCCATCTCGTGCGTGACCACGATCATGGTCATGCCCGACTCGGCGAGGTCCCGCATGACGTCCAGGACGTCACCCACCAGCTCCGGGTCGAGCGCCGAGGTGGGCTCGTCGAAGAGCATCAGCTTCGGCTCCATGGCGAGCGCGCGGGCGATCGCCACGCGCTGCTGCTGGCCGCCGGAGAGCTGGGTGGGGTAGTTCCCGCCCTTGTCGCCGAGGCCGACGCGGTCCAGGAGGCGTACGGCGCGCTCGCGCGCCACCGCCTTGGACTCGCCCTTGACCATGACGGGGGCTTCCATGACGTTCTCTATGGCCGTCATGTGCGGGAAGAGGTTGAAGCGCTGGAAGACCATGCCGATGTCCCGGCGCTGGGCCGCGACCTCGCTGTCCTTCAGCTCGTAGAGCTTGTCGCCCTTCTGCTTGTACCCCACCAGCTGGCCGTCGACCGAGAGCCGGCCGGCGTTGATGCGTTCCAGGTGGTTGATGCACCGCAGGAAGGTCGACTTGCCGGAGCCGGACGGGCCGACCAGGCAGAAGACCTCTCGGGGGGCGACCTCCAGGTCGATGCCCCGGAGGATGTGGGCGGCGCCGTACGACTTGTGGACGCCTTCTGCCTTGACCATCGGCTGGGCGGTCACTTCGCCACCTCCGTACGGCGGAACATGTTCAGGTTTGCCTTCAGCCGCTGCAGCGGAGTGGGCGGCAGGCTGCGCAGCGAACCGCGGGCGTAGCGGCGCTCCAGGTAGTACTGGCCGACGCTGAACACGCTGGTCAGTGCCAGGTACCAGATGGAGGCGACGAAGTACATCTCGATCACCGCGCCGGCCGTGGAGCCGATGTTGGAGCTGGCGCGCAGGAGTTCGGTGTACTGCACGGCCGAGACCAGGGACGAGGTCTTCAGCATGTTGATGAACTCGTTGCCGGTCGGCGGGATGATCACGCGCATCGCCTGCGGGAGCACCACGCGGCGCATGGTCTGCGTCCGGGTCATGCCGAGCGCGTGCGAGGCCTCGCTCTGGCCCTCGTCGACGGACTGGATGCCGGCCCGGACGATCTCCGCCATGTAGGCGCCCTCGTTCAGGCCGAGGCCCAGCAGGGCGACCATGAACGGCGTCATGACGTCGACGGTCTCGTTCTTGTAGATCGGACCCAGGTTGATGTACTGGAAGATCAGCGGGAGGCTGAACCAGACCAGCAGCTGGACGTACACCGGGGTGCCGCGGAAGAACCAGATGTAGAGCCAGGACACGAAGCTCGTGACCGGGTTGTTCGAGAGCCGCATCACGGCGAAGAGGATGCCGAGCACGAGGCCCAGCGCCATCGACGCGATGCTGATGATCACGGTGTTGCCGAGGCCCGCGAGCACCGAGGAGTCGAACAGCTTGTCGCCGACCGTCGCCCAGATGATCTTGCCCTGGGAGAAGGCGTAGACCAGCCAGCCCAGCAGTGCGGCGACGACCACGGCGCTGATCCAGCGGCCGTAGTGACGTACGGGGATTGCCTTGATGGCCTCATAGGGGATGCCCGAGGCGCCGGGTCCGGCCGGCGGAGTCGCGGCCGGACCCTTGTCGATCTTGTCAGTCACAATGACTGCCCTTCAGTGAAGCGCTCGGATCACTTGCCAGCGTTGATCGTGGCGGACTGAACGGCACTGCCCTTGACGTTCCACTTCTCCAGGACCTTGGCGTAGGAGCCGTCCTTGATGATGGCGTCGAGGGCTTCCTTGAGGGCGTCGCGCAGCTGCGGGTTGTCCTTGGAGACCGCGATGCCGAAGAGGCCGACGTCGGCCTGGTCGCCGGCGACCTCGAAGTCGTTGCCGCCGCCCGACTTCTGCGCGGCGTAGGCGGTGACCGGGAAGTCGTTCAGGTCGGCCACGGCGCCGCCGGCCTTGACGCGGGTCTGGGCCTCGGCGTCGGTGTCGAAGGCCTCGATGGTGAGCTTCTTGTCACCGCACTTCTCGGCCTGCGCCTTGAAGGTGTCCTCGTACGTGGTGCCGCGCTGGACGGCGACCGTCTTGCCGCACAGGTCGTCGAGGGACTTGATGTTGCTCGGGTTGCCCTTCTTGACCAGGAGCGAGACGCCGGAGGAGAAGTAGTCGACGAAGTCGACGCCCTTGCCGATCTTCTTGCCGTCGTCGTCGAGGCCTTCCTGACGCTTCTTGTTGTCCGTCATGGAGGACATCGCGATGTCCTGGCGGCCGGTCTCCAGGGAGGTGAGCAGACCGTCGAAGGTGCCGGAGGTGAATTCGAGCTTCACACCGAGCTGCTTGCCCAGCGCCTCGGCGATGTCGGGGTCGACACCGACGGTCTTGCCGCCCTCGATGAACTCCATCGGGGGGTAGGCGGTGTCCGAGCCGACCTTGATGACGCCGGCGTCCTGGATCTTCTTGGGCAGCTTGGCGAACAGCGGAGCGTCGCTGGTCTTGCCCTTCGTCTCCGAACCGCTGTCGGTCTGGTCGCCGCAGCCGGTGAGGATCAGGGCGCCGGCGACCGCGATCGCGCCGACCGCGGCGATCCGGGACCGGGCGGCGGTCGTACGACGGGTGGTGCTTGCGGTCATGAGCTGGTTCCTCCGGCTGGTGGAAAAGCATCCGAGAAGGGTCGGGCACGCACCATCGAGTGTCGCGACCTTGTGTGATTACGGCATCTTGCCATTCGGACTGACGCATTCAGGCTGCCCATCAGGTCAAAATCAGATAACGGACACCCCCGGCCACCCAACAGGACTGCGGACAAGGCCCCTCCAGACCGCACAAACCCCCGTGACCAGCCCTTTTGGGCTCACTATTTGCGGCGCGTCTCGCCCATTGGGCACAGAGGTTTGGACTTTTAGCCAAAACCAGGACAAGCGGCCTATGGTCGAGCAGGAATCGACTCGTCTGGGTGAGCGTTCTTCAGGTAGAACAGATCCTTACACCCCTCATCCGGGGCTCAGGGCGCGCGTGCGGCGCGCCCGCGCGTACGAACCTCCCCTTCGCGGAGACGGGCCAACCGTCGACGCGGAGTACGGACGCGGTGCCCGCCCACCCCTTAACCAGGAGTGGCCACCCTCAATGATTCAAAGGACTTAAGGGGTCACACAAAGTGGCAGCGGAGATCGTCAACCCTCGCAGCGACAGCGTTACGGACAACAACCCGGACGCGGTGTTCGCGCTGCACCGGGGCGGCAAGATGGCAATCCAGGCCACTGTGCCGGTCAACAACTCGGACGACCTGTCCCTGGCGTACACGCCCGGCGTGGCGAAGGTGTGCACCGCCATCGCGGAGCAGCCGGAGCTCGTCAACGAGTACACCTGGAAGTCCAACGTGGTCGCCGTCGTCACCGACGGCACGGCCGTGCTCGGACTCGGTGACATCGGACCCGAAGCCTCCCTCCCCGTGATGGAGGGCAAGGCCATTCTGTTCAAGCAGTTCGGCGGCGTGGACGCGGTGCCCATCGCGCTCGCCACCAAGGACACGGACGAGATCGTCGAGACGGTCATCCGTCTCGCGCCGTCCTTCGGCGGGGTCAACCTGGAGGACATCTCCGCCCCCCGCTGCTTCGAGATCGAGCGCCGGCTCCAGGAAGCCCTGGACATCCCGATCTTCCACGACGACCAGCACGGCACGGCGATCGTGACGCTGGCCGCCCTGCGCAACGCCGCGAAGCTCACCGGGCGCACGCTCGGCGACCTGCGCGCCGTCATCTCGGGCGCCGGCGCCGCGGGCATCGCCATCGCCAAGATCCTCGTGGACGCGGGCATCGGCGACGTCTGCGTCACCGACCGCAAGGGCGTCGTCTCGGCCGACCGCTCGGACCTGACGGACGTCAAGGCCGAGATCGCGGGCCTGACGAACAAGACCGGCCAGACCGGTTCGCTGGAGAAGGCCCTCGCGGGCGCGGACGTCTTCATCGGCGTCTCCGGCGGAACGGTCCCGGAGGAGGCGGTGGCCTCGATGGCGAAGGACGCGTTCGTCTTCGCCATGGCCAACCCGAACCCGGAGGTCCACCCGGACGTCGCGCACAAGTACGCGGCGGTCGTGGCCACGGGCCGCTCGGACTTCCCGAACCAGATCAACAACGTGCTGGCCTTCCCGGGCATCTTCGCCGGTGCCCTGAAGGTCCGCGCCACGCGGATCACCGAGGGCATGAAGATCGCCGCCGCCGACGCCATCGCCGGTGTCGTGGGTGACGAGCTCGCCGCCGACTACGTGATCCCCTCGCCCTTCGACGCGCGCGTGGCCGAGGCGGTCGCCGCGGCCGTCGCCGCGGCGGCGAAGGCGGACGGGGTGGCCCGCCTGGCCTGAGCGCCCGGCTGAGCAGCTGTACGGGGGGAGGTCCGGCCGGAGTGATCCGGCCGGGCCTCCTTCGCATTCGGACGGGTGGCGCACCCTCCCCGCCCCCGAGCCGGGAGGGGTCGCGCCGTCCGGAACCGTGGGCCGGGCCGAAGCCGGCGGCCATCGCGGAGGAATGCGGGAATGACGAATGCGGAAAAGATGACAGGCTCATGACGAGCGCGCCGCATGGCTTGAATATTACCCTCGATCGTGGACGGTTCTCGACGTTCCGTTTGTGACTCGGGAGTAGGCAAACCGACTGGTACGGCAGTTGGTTGAGGGTCGAACAATGGGTTCCGCTCGGCCGTCCCGCCGAGTCGCCGCCTCTGGCCGATCGGGGCTACTGGACGGTAGCCTCTGGCCGCATGTTCGCTGCCTATGCCGCCCGAATCGACCGTGACCAGCCGCTGCGCGGCCTTGAGCTGGGCGAGCGCCCGGCCCCCGAGGCCCGACCCGGCTGGGTGACCGTGAACGTCAAGGCCGCCTCGCTCAACCACCACGACCTGTGGTCGCTGCGCGGAGTCGGCCTCGGCGAGGAGAAACTCCCGATGATCCTCGGCTGCGACGCCGCCGGGATCGACCAGGACGGCAACGAGGTCGTCCTGCACTCGGTGATCGGCCAGAGCGGCCACGGGGTCGGCCCCGACGAGCCCCGCTCGATCCTCACCGAGCGCTACCAGGGCACCTTCGCCGAGCAGGTGACCGTGCCCGCCTGGAACGTGCTGCGCAAGCCCGCCGAGCTGTCGTTCGAGCAGGCGGCCTGCCTGCCGACCGCCTGGCTGACGGCGTACCGGATGCTCTTCACCAACGCGGGCGTCCGCCCCGGCGACTCCGTGCTCGTCCAGGGCGCGGGCGGCGGTGTCGCGACCGCCGCGATCGTCCTGGGCAAGGCGGCCGGCCTGCGGGTCTTCGCCACCAGCCGGGACGAGGCCAAGCGCAAGCGGGCCGTGGAGCTGGGCGCCGTGGAGGCGTACGAGCCGGGCGCGCGGCTGCCGCAGCGGGTCGACGCGGTGATCGAGACGGTCGGCGCCGCCACCTGGTCGCACTCGGTCAAGTCCCTGCGGCCGGGCGGCACCCTGGTCATCTCGGGCGCCACCAGCGGCGACCGCCCGGCGCACGCCGAGCTGACCCGGATCTTCTTCCTGGAGCTCAAGGTGGTCGGATCGACGATGGGTTCGAAGGATGAGCTGGAGGACCTGCTGTCCTTCTGCGCCGCGACGGGCGTACGGCCGGTGATCGACGAGGTGCTGCCCCTGGACCGGGCCCGGGAGGGCTTCGAGAAGCTGGAGTCGGGCGACCTGTTCGGCAAGGTGGTCCTGACCGTCTGACCGTCTGACCGTCTGGCGACTCCGGTCCTCCAGGTATGTCAACCGAGGTTGACGCCCTCCCGTGCGTCAACCTACATTGACATGCATGACGGAAGCCACCGATCTCGCAGAACGGGCCGGTGACCGCGACCCGCGCGTGGGCCTGCGTGCCGTGGCCGCCCTCCGCAGACTGCTGGAGCAGTTGGAGGGCGTTCAGGTACGCAGTGCCCGCGCGCAGGGATGGTCCTGGCAGGACATCGCGGCCGAGCTGGGCGTAAGCCGGCAGGCCGTACACAAGAAGCACGGGAGGCTTTGATGTTCGAGCGCTTCACCACCGCTGCCCGCGACGCCGTGACGGGCGCGGTCGCCGAGGCCCGCCGGGCCGGGGCCGCCACCGTCACCGAGGAGCACCTGCTGCTCGCCCTGCTCGACTCGGGCGCGCTGGGCCGTTGCTGAGGCCGTAGTCAGGTCTCAGTATTCCGGGCATTTCGGCCCGGAAGGTCCGTCTCGTCACCAGAGCGTGAGGGCTTCGGCTTGAGTACGGTCTCTCGTTTCTGTCTGCCGCTGGTGCGGAAGGGTTGCGC